>JANLPD010000153.1:0-4091 GCA_031367045.1 Frankiales bacterium
CGGCAGCGACCTGCGCCAGGCCCGCTAGACCAGCGCTAGCGGACCGCTCGGCCTGCTCGCCCGCCGGGCCGGCCCAGGGCGCTAGCGCTAGCGTGCCGCATGGCCGAACTCGTCTACCGCCCTGTCGTCGCCGTCGCGAAGGCCGCCTTCCGGGCCCTCGGTATCCGCTTCGACATCACGGGGATCGAGAACATCCCGACGACCGGCGGCGCCGTGATGGCCATCAACCACATCGGTTACCTCGACTTCACCTTCGCCGGTATCGCCGCGGCGCCGGCCAATCGCCTGGTCCGGTTCATGGCGAAGAAGGAGGTGTTCGACAAGCAACCGGCTGGTTTCCTCATGCGGGGGATGAAGCACATCCCGGTGGACCGGGGAGCTGGCCTGGACAGCTACCGGGCGGCGGTCGAGGCGGTCCAGGCGGGCGAGATCGTCGGGGTTTTCCCGGAGGCGACGATCAGCCAGTCGTTCGAGCTCAAGCACTTCAAGACCGGTGCGGCGCGCATAGCGATCGAGGCCGGCGTACCGCTGCTGCCCCTTGTGCTCTGGGGCAGCCAGCGAATCATGACCAAGGGACGCCCCCGCGACCTGCGCCGCGGCACCCATCTGCGGATCGTCGTCGGCGTCCCCTTCACTCCGGAGCCCGGCGCCAAACCGGTCCAGGTCACCACCGAGCTCAAGACGCGGATGCAGGCGCTGCTCGAGACGGCCCGCTCCACCTACGCGGGCAGGCAGCGCGACGCCGGGGACACCTGGTGGATCCCCCGGGCGCTCGGTGGCACCGCGCCGACGCCGGAGGAGGCCGCCGTCCGCGATGCCGAGGAGCAGGCAGCCCGCGCCGCGCGCCGGGCCGCTCGCCAGGACGAGAAGGCCACCGGCACCGACTGATGCCCGGCGCCTATCCTCTGGCGCATGCCCAGCCTGCGCCGCAACGCCGCCACCACACCTGCCAAGGGGGCCTCGACGAAGGCCGCCGGCCCGGCGAAGGCCGGGAAGGCTGCGGCCAAGGGCAGCCCTACCAAGCCCTCCCGCGGTGCGCGGGCCAGCCAGCTCAAGCAGGCCTTCTCGCTCACCCGCAAAAGCGACCCGCGCATGGTTCCTCTTGTATTGGGCGCCTTCCTTGTCCCGTTCGCGCTACTGCTGGCGCTCGGCTTCCTCGTCGTCGGGCCGTTCTACCTGGGCCTGCTCGGCGTGCTTCTAGGCCTGGTCGCCGCGACCGCCGTCTTCGGCCGCCGGGTGCAGAAGACTGCCTTCAGCCAGGTCGAGGGGCAGGTCGGGGCCGGTGCGGCCGTGCTGACCAACATGCGCGGGGACTGGCGGGTCACCCCGGCCGTCGGCTTTACCCGCGAGCAGGACATGGTGCACCGGGTGCTCGGCCGCCCCGGCATCGTGCTCGTGGCCGAAGGCGCCGGTGGCCGGACCAAGAACCTCATCGCGACTGAGAAGAAGCGCCTCGCCAGGTTCATCGGCGACACCCCCATCTACGACGTCCGGGTGGGCGACGGCGAGGGCGAGATCCCGCTGCGCCAGCTGGAGCGGCATTTCCTGAAGCTGCCGCGCAACATCAAGCCCAAACGGGTCAACGACCTCGACGGTCGGCTGAAGGCGATCGGTGCCGCCCAGCCGCTGCTGCCCATCCCCAAGGGACCGATGCCCAAGGGCGGCCGGGTCCCGCGCGGCAAGACCCGCTGATCGCGCTCAGGTCTGTCAGGCTCGGACGACGACCGAGCCGGCGGCCCGGTCATGCAGGCCGCGGCCGTCCCGATCGGTGAACAGCGCCGGCAGGAGCAGTACGACGAGAAGTCCCCGCACGAACGCCCGGACAAAAGTGATGGGTCCGCCGCTGAGCCGCTGAACGCGGATCCCGGTCAGTCGCATGCCGTACGTCTGTCCCGTCGTGGGGAGCAGACAGGCGTAAAGCAGAACAATTGCGACGACGCCGATGAGGTTGCGCGCACGCGGTCCGGCGTCGAAGAAGACCCCCAGCCCGCCGATGAGCCCGCAGACGACCATGTCCACCACGAAACCGGCACCGCGGCTGCCAGTGCTGGCCACCGACCCAGGGCCATCCGCCGGAAGACCGAGCCGGGCACCACGATGGGGGCTGTCTGTCGGCGCGAGGCCGGTCGCGCCGAGGCCCAGGAGCCAGGTCTGCGTCGGGCGGGGCACAGCACAAGGCTAGCCTCGTGCTGGACGACCCGCTCGACGAGGCGCGGGACAGGTGGCCGGGAACGAGCCCGGGTCGCGTAACTGCGGCGAAACACGCGAGACACCGGGGGGTTACCGCCTCGCGCTAGCGTTTCGCCCACACAAGCGAGTAGCGGAGGACGAACGTGTTCAAGGATGCCAACGAGGTCCTGGGTTTCATCAAGAAGGAAGGCGTCGAGATGGTCGACGTCCGATTCTGCGATCTGCCGGGGGTCATGCAGCACTTCACCGTGCCAGTGGGTTCGTTCAACGAGGACGTCTTCACCGACGGACTGGGTTTCGACGGGTCCTCGATCCGTGGCTTCCAGGAGATCCACGAGTCGGACATGCTCCTGCTCCCGGACCCCACCAGCGCGCGCCTCGACCCGTTCCGGGTCCGCAAGACGCTGATCATCAACTTCTTCATCCACGACCCGCTGACCGGCGAGGCCTATAGCCGCGACCCGCGCAACATCGCCAAGAAGGCCGAGGCCTACCTCGCCGGCACAGGCATCGCGGACAAGGCCTACTTCGGGGCAGAGGCCGAGTTCTACATCTTCGACTCGGTCCGCTACGACACGACCTCGTCTGGCAGCTTCTTCCACATCGACGCCAAGGCCGCAGCCTGGAACACCGGTCGTGAGGAGGAGGGCGGCAACCTCGGCTACAAGCCGCGCCTCAAGGGCGGCTACTTCCCGGTCTCCCCGACCGACCACTACGCCGACCTGCGCGACGAGATGGCCGTGCAGCTCGAGGGCGCCGGCATGATCGTCGAGCGTGGTCACCACGAGGTGGGCTCCGCCGGCCAGGCCGAGATCAACTACAAGTTCGGCACGCTGCTGGAGAGCGCCGACAACCTGATGCTGTTCAAGTACATCATCAAAAATACCGCCCACGCCGCCGGTAAGACGGTCACCTTCATGCCGAAGCCGGTCTTCGGCGACAACGGCTCTGGCATGCACTGCCACATGTCGCTCTGGAAGGACGGCGCACCGCTGTTCTACGACGAGATCGGCTACGCCGGCCTGTCGGACACCGCGCGTTACTACATCGGCGGTCTGCTGCACCACGCCCCGTCGCTGCTGGCCTTCACCAACCCGACGGTCAACAGCTACCACCGCCTGGTGCCAGGGTTTGAGGCCCCGGTCAACCTGGTCTACAGCCAGCGCAACCGCTCGGCCTGCATCCGCATCCCGATCACGGGCAACAACCCGAAGGCCAAGCGCCTCGAGTTCCGCTGCCCCGACCCGTCCTCCAACCCGTACCTGGCATTCTCGGCGATGCTCATGGCCGGACTCGACGGCGTCAAAAACAAGATCGAGCCGCCGATGCCCGTCGACAAGGACCTCTACGAGCTCCCGCCGGACGAGCTCGCCAACGTCGCACAGGTGCCGGGCTCGCTCGGTGAGGTCCTCGACGCGCTCGAGAAGGACCACGACTACCTGCTCGAGGGTGGCGTCTTCACGGCCGACCTCATTTCGACCTGGATCGCCTACAAGCGCGAGACCGAGATCGATGCGCTGCGGCTCCGCCCGCACCCCTACGAGTTCGCGCTCTACTACGACATCTGATGCCGTAGGGCGCTGACCTGCGGGTTTACCCGTTTTCGGGCCGCTGGTTGCGTCCCTGTTGCGTGAGAGATCGAGCGGCGGCCGTCCCCTTCGGGGGGCGGCCGCTGGCGTTTGCCCAAGCGGACGACCGTTCGCGCTGAGAGGATCGCGTCGTGACTGAACCCCTGCTCATCCAACATCATCCGCACTCGTCGGCGGTCGCGCGCGACATGGCCGAGCGCGGAACGATCCTGTGCGTCCAGGTGGGAAGCGGAGTGCACGGCACCGCGATCAGCGGGCAGGACGACCGGGACGAGATGGGGATCTGTCTGGAGCCGCGCGAGTACGTCACCG
>JANLPD010000184.1:0-2404 GCA_031367045.1 Frankiales bacterium
CTGCCTCGCCAAGTTCGCGACCGAGGTCGCCGCGGCGTCGTGGGACTCGCTGATCTTCGACATCGGCCGGGAGTCCCTGCAGCGCGTGCCGACCCTTGAACCGCTGCGCGGGACCAAGGCACACGTCGGGGAGCTGCTCAAGCGCTGCAGCACCGCAGCCGAGCTTGTCGACGCCCTCGCCGGCCGGCGGTAGCCCCTCCGCAACACAGCCGAAGCGGCTCGCCGCATCACCCGGTCGAGACCCCTCGACAGAGGTAGGTTCGACAGTGCGTGGCAGGGGCCTTTCGGGCAGGTGGGACGAGCGGAGAGCGGCAGTGGCGACCAAGGACAGCGGCGGCGGCGGCCAGGAGCGCGCCAGCAAGCAGCGCGAGGAGGTCGATGAGGTCGAGGCGGTCGACACCTCCGACGTCCAGGAGCGGGTTGGCAAGCTGACTGATGACGTCGACGCTCTGTTGGACGAGATCGATGCCACGCTCGAGGAGAACGCCGAGGAGTTTGTGAAGGCCTTCGTCCAGAAGGGCGGGCAGTGACGGACCGGCGAGTTAGTCCCTGCTGACGGGTGACGCTGGCGGTGTGGTGTGCTGTCCGCCCAAGGTCATCCCCGGCCCTGCACGCGACTGCTCAGCGACGACCGGGGCGGCCGTCGACAACCCTCGAGAGGATCACGTGGCAGAGGCAACGGGTGTGCACGGTCGGCTGCCGGCGCATTTCACCCAGCCCGGCAGCAGCAGTTTCTTCGACTTCGTCGGGGTCGCCGCGCCGGACCTGCTCCCATCGTTTCGAGAGCTCCCGGAGGGCACTTCGGTGGAGGCGCCGCACGGCACCACGATCGTTGCCGTCGTCCACTCCGCCGGTGTCGTGATGGCTGGTGACCGACGGGCCACGATGGGCAACATCATCGCCCAGCGCGACATCGAGAAGGTGTTCCCGGCCGATGAGTACTCGTGCATCGGCATCGCCGGCACCGCTGGCCTTGCCATCGAGATGGTCCGCTTGTTCCAGGTCGAGCTGGAGCACTACGAGAAGCTCGAGGGCCACACGCTGAGCCTGGACGGCAAGGCCAACCGCCTGTCCAGCATGATCCGCGGCAACCTCGGGATGGCCATGCAGGGCCTCGCTGTGGTCCCGCTGTTCGCCGGCTACGACCTCGCGACCAGCGCCGGCCGGATCTTCTCCTACGACGTGACCGGCGGCCGCTACGAGGAACACAGTTTCCAGTCGGTCGGCTCCGGATCGGTGTTCGCCCGCGGCGCCCTGAAGAAGAAGTACCGCGACGGCGTCGACGAGCAGACGGCCGTGCGCCTGTGCGTCGATGCTCTCTACGACGCGGCGGACGACGACAGCGCGACCGGCGGCCCGGACCTGGCCCGCAAGATCTACCCGGTCGTCATGTCCGTGACGGCTGACGGCCTGCGCCGCCTTCCGGAGGACGAGATTGGCACGCTCGTGCAGACCGTCGTCGACGCGAGGATGACGACCCCGGGCGGATAGGCACCAGACCCCGCCGTACGCCCGGAGCCACGTAGGCCTGGACTAGTGAAGGAGCCGACCACCGTGTCGATGCCGTTCTACGTCTCACCTGAGCAGGTGATGAAGGACAAGAGCGACTATGCCCGCAAGGGCATCGCCCGTGGCCGCTCGGTGGCCACCCTCGCCTACGCGGACGGGATCTTGTTCGTGGGGGAGAACCCGTCCAACGCCCTGCACAAGATCAGTGAGATCTACGACCGGATCGCCTTCGCTGCGGTCGGCAAGTACAACGAGTTCGAGAACCTCCGGCTCGCCGGCGTGCGCTACGCCGACCTGCGCGGCTACCAGTACGACCGCCGCGACGTGACCAGCCGGGGGCTGGCCAACGCCTACGCCCAGACCCTGGGAACCATCTTCACCGAGTCGGGCAAGCCCTACGAGGTCGAGATCGTGGTCGCCGAGGTGGGCGACAGCCAGGCCGAGGACCAAGTGTACCGCCTGACCTACGACGGGTCGGTTGCCGAGGAGCACCAGCACGTCGTGATGGGAGGCAACAGCGAACCTCTCGCCAACTACGTCAAGGAGCGCCACGACCCGACGGCGCCGCTGGCGGACGTGCTCAAGCTCGCTGTCGCGGCCCTCGGGGTGACCGGCGCCGACGGCGAGGTCCGCGCCATTGCGGCCGACGACCTCGAAGCCGCCGTACTGGACCGCACGCGCCCGCGCCGCGCCTTCAAGCGACTCGTCGGCGACCACCTGGAGAGCTTGCTCACGTGAACAAAGTCTTCCCAGCGCTGCTGCTCGTGGCTCTGCTGACTGGCTGCGGGGCAGCCAGCGACAACCCGACTGTCGGGGCCGCGCCGGTGCCGAGCGGCACCACCACCATTGAACCGGGTCAGGGGTCAGATCTGGTTGCGTGCGTGAAGCAGGCGGC
>JANLPD010000205.1:0-2151 GCA_031367045.1 Frankiales bacterium
CTCGGCCATGCGGCGATGTTGGCCACCTTTCCAGATGGTGCTGATTCTGCGGGGAGTGACGCGGATCACGTAGCTGTCGTCGTCGAGCCGCCCTCTCACCCCATTGATCAAGCCGGCGCCCATGGCCCACGTGTGGCGAAGATCCCGAAGTCGATGCGCTTAACCGGCTGCTCGGTGCGGCAGAATGCACAAGTGACTGCTAACGCGACGCTCGACCGGGCTGCTCCTGGGGCAGCGCGCGGCGAGGTGGCGGAAGGGGTCGGTCTCCGCAAGGTCGCCCTGCTCGGTCTGGTGGCGATCTCGGCGCTCGTCGTGGCCGCCGGGCGGGCCGCGACCCCGGTTGGCGTCGTGCTCGAGCGGTCCTTCGGGGGCCTGCTGGCCCCGTCCTCCCGGGGCGGCACCTTCAGCGCCGTCGCCGTCGTCATCTCCCTGGCGGTGCTGCTCGCCTGCTGGTGGCGCGTGCTGCGCCTCGCCCTGCAGCGAAGGGTGAGCCTGCGTTCGGTCGGCTGGACCGGCGCGACCTGGCTGATGCCCGTCCTGTTCGCTCCGCCGTTGCTCAGCCTGGATGCCTACGCCTACCTCGCCCAGGGCACGATGCTCGCCACCGGGCTGGACCCCTACTCGGGTGGCCCGGTCCTGCTGGGTGACGACCCAGCTGCCGCGCGGGTCGACCCGATGTGGCGTGCTTCCCCAGTCCCCTACGGTCCGTTCACGCTTCTCCTGTTGCGCGCTGTCGCCCTCACGCACGGCAATCTTGCGATCGGGGTGCTGCTGCTTCGCGGTATCGCGCTCTTGGGTGTGGTTGCCGCTGTCGGAGCAGCCCTGAGGCTGGCCCCCACTCCCCGGCGACCGCACGTCCTTGCGCTATGTCTGCTGAACCCGATCACCCTTGTCCATCTGATCGGTGGAGCGCACATCGACGCCGTGCTCGCCGGCGTGGTCGGACTCAGTCTGCTGGCGCTGCGTCGTAACCGACCTTGGCTGGCATGGCTGCTTGCCTCGATCGCGGTAGCGGTGAAGATCACCGCTGCTCCGCTGCTGCTCTTCGTCCTGGTGGTCCTCTGGCATCAACGCCGGGGCTGGCCGCGGCTGGTTCTCGCGGCGACGGGACTGGCGGCTCTGCCGTACCTGGCTTCGCTGGCAGCCGTGAGCCGACCGTGGGGCTTCCTGCCAGCTCTCCTGGTGCCGGGCTCCGTCGCACCCTGGTACGCCCCAGCCACCATCGCCGGTAACGTGCTGGTGGGAGCGGGCCGACTGCTCGCCCTTCCCGTTGAGCCGAGCGCGGCGCGGCTAGCCGGCCGGCTCGTGGTCCTACTGCTGGGCGGGCTCGTGGTGATTGCGCTGGTCCGGGCCGAGTGGGCCGACTGGGCAGGTCACGGTCCGGCTCGCGGCAGGGCGACCGTTCAGCGGGCGTCAACGGCGCTCCTGGTGGTGTCGCTCTGCCTGCCGGCGATCTACGGGTGGTACCTCGCGGCCGGGCTGTTCGGGCTGGCAGCCGTCGGAACTCCCGCGTGGTCCGCGGCAATTGTCGCGTTGTCCAGCGCCTTGACCTTCAGCTCGCTGCCACCCCTGTACGCCGCGAGCCGCTGGCCCCTCGTCGTCGCCTGGGGCGTCGCCCTCACCGTGCTCGGGCTCACCTATAAGCATGTTGGGCGACCAGTTGGGCGAGCTGGTGACCTGGCGACGATGCCGGAGCGCGAACCCATCGCCATGGGGCACCTGCGCTACCTGCGCTTGGCGCAGGCAGCCGGCCTGGGCCTCATCGTGCCGGTGACGGTGGGGCTGCTCAGTCCTGGCGCCAGTGCCGGCGTGGCCAGTGAGCAAACGCAGTCCGAGCGGGCCCGCGTGGTGAAGCAGCTCACGCGCGAGTACCCACGGCTGCAGCTGGGCAGCGTGCTGCCAGCGACCGACTTCGGAGCTCCCTACCGGGTCGAGCTGGTCCGGCCGGGGGAGCAGACCTGCGACCTGGTGCTCGGACCGGGGATCGGGCCGCGCGTCCGTTTTCCGCGGCTGCCAGAAGATCCCATCGAACGGCGGGTACGAGCCATGGACGAGCGCCCGTGTCCGCTGCCCGTCCTGCCGGTTGAGGACCCCGTCAGCAGCGCGCCCTAGCCGGGAGCCATGGCCTGGGTCGGCCCCGAAATCCTTCGG
>JANLPD010000271.1:0-5626 GCA_031367045.1 Frankiales bacterium
GCCGAAGGGGTCGTCGCCAGTTAGCTGACGCACGACCGGCCACGACATGAACACCTTGCGCACGTCCACGCACACCTCCCCTCGGCCCCGCTACCCAACGCTGTCCGGCGTACTCCCGCAACTCGACACGGCGGGTGCGGCTGGCGGTTCTTACCGTGCGAAGGTATGCGAGTGGGACGGACGACCGCACGGCGCATGGTGCTCCGCCTCGGCGGGCCGACCGAGATAGAGCGGCCCGACACGCTGGTCGTCGAGGAACCGCTGGAGATCCGGGTCGGGGGCACGGCCCTAGCCGTGACGATGCGCACCCCCGGTGATGACATGGATCTCGCCGCCGGCTTCCTCGTCAGCGAGGGCGTGGTCACCGAGACCGGCGAGGTCCGGGCCATGCGCTACTGCGCGGGCGCGACGCAGGAGGGGGTCAACACCTACAACGTGCTGGACCTGGAGCTGCGGGGCGGCGTCGCTCCCCCGGACCCCTCGCTGGCTCGGGCGTTTTACACCACCTCGTCCTGCGGCCTGTGCGGAAAGGCCAGCCTGGACGCGGTCCGCACCAGCGCCCGGTGGGCGGTGGCCGACGATGACCTCGTCGTGACGGCGGCCACCCTGGCCGAGCTCCCGGACCGCCTCCGCGAAGCACAGCAGGTGTTCGACCAGACCGGTGGGCTGCATGCGGCTGGCCTTTTTGACGCCAATGGCCGGCTCCTGGTGCTGCGCGAGGACGTCGGCCGCCACAACGCCGTCGACAAGTGCGTCGGGTGGGCGCTGCGTGAGGGCCTGCTCCCGCTTCGCAGGACCGTGCTGTTCGTCAGCGGCCGGGCCTCTTTCGAGCTCACGCAGAAGGCCTGGATGGCCGGCATCCCTTTGCTCGCCGCCGTCAGCGCCCCGTCCAGCCTGGCGGTCGACCTCGCCCAGGAGGCGGGCATGACCCTCGTCGGCTTCCTGCGGGGTACGACGATGAACGTCTACTCAGGCACGCACCGGGTCGCGCGGGTCTGACCGGATGCCTGGCCGGCTAGCGGTCTCCCTCGGAGATGAAGCCGCGGACGACCGGACCCTGCTTGTTGATGCAGTCCTCGAGCGCCGCCTGCTGAGGAAAGCTCGCGTGCGTGATGTCGAAGCGGACCGGGAATCGGCCCTGGATGCGCGGGTCCGGGTCCCCCCTGTCCCTGACCACCGAGGTCCCCGGCAGGGAGCCGCAGGCATCCTTGAGCGACTGCCGGTCCGCCTGGCTGGCGGTCTGCTGGAGGCTGACGACCAGCGTGATGTCCTTGCCGCGCACGAAGTAGGCGAAGACACCGGCGAGCAGCATGCTGCCGATCGCGAGCACGGCGAAGACCACCACCAGGATCTTGTTGCCACGGGTCACTCGCCCAGTGTCCCAGGCGACCTCGCGTGCGCTGCGGCACGTAGGCTCGGTGTCGTGGACGACGGGCTGGCTGCAGACTGGCAACCGCTCGCACCGGCGCTCCTGACCGTCCGGCGCGTCACCTCCTGCCTGCTGGCCGCGGTCGTGGGGGGCGCGTCCGCCGTCGTACTCGCCCTTTTTCGTGGGCCGGTCGAAGCAGTCGCCGCTCTGGCCGTGGTCGGCGCTGGTCTGGCCGGAGCCCTCGTCGCCGTCGAACGGCGTTGGCAGGCGTGGGGCTGGGCCGAGCGCGAAGACGATCTGCTGGTCAGGCGTGGCGTGCTCGTGCAGCGCACTTCCGTGGTGCCCTACGGGAGGATGCAGTTCGTCGACGTGGTCGCCGGCCCGCTGGCGCGGCGGCTGGGGATCGCCCGGGTCGTCCTGCACACCGCCGCGGCTGCCTCCGACGCTGCTTTGCCGGGGCTCCCGGTTGCGCGGGCGAGACAGCTGCGCGACCGGCTCGTCGCGCTCGGAGAGGCCCGCCAGGCGGGACTGTGACCACCGGGCAGTCCAGCACAGGGCACACGACCGCTGAGCACGGCACTCCTTCTCACAGCACCCCTGAGCACGCCGGCGGCAGCCGGCTGCACCCGCTCACCCCGCTGCTTCGCGGCGGTCGCTACCTGCTCCTCGTCAGCGCCGTCTTCGGCCAGCAGGCCGTCCGGCAAGGCGACGGGCGGATGCTGCTGCTGATTGCCCTTGCGGGGACCCCGCTCGCGGTGCTGGTCGGCCTGGTGTCGTGGCTGTACACCCGCTACCGGATCGAGGACGGCGAGCTGCGCATCGACAGCGGAGTGCTGATCCGACGCAACCGGCGGGTCCCGCTCGCCAGGGTGCAGAGCATCGACCTCGTGCGGCCGCTCCTGGCCCGGGTCCTCGGCCTCGCCGAGCTGCGTCTGGAGGTCGTCGGCGGGGGCAGCAGCGAGGGCCGCCTCTCCTACCTGACCGAGAGCCAGGCACTGATCCTGCGCAGCCACCTGCTCACGCTGGCCACCGGGATCGCGCCGGATCCGACGCTCCGGCCCACCGATGACGACCAACCCCTGTTGCACGTACCGACGGGGACCCTCATTGCCTCGGTGCTGCTCGGCGCCCCAGCCGTTGTGCTGACGATCGCGCTGCTCGCCACCGTCGTCACGGCGGCGATCTCCAGGTCGGCTGTCGTCGTCGTGCTGATCACGCTGCTGACGGGTTCGCTGAGCGTCCTGTCCGTGAGCGTCCGCCGCGTCCTCGCGGAGTACGGCTTCCGCGTCTCCCACTCACCCCAGGGTCTGCGCCTGCGCCACGGACTGCTCGACACCCGCAGCCAGACCATCCCGGCTGGCCGGGTGCAGGCCCTCCGGCTGTCGCAGCCCCTGCTGTGGCGCCCTTTCGGCTGGGTCCGCGTCGAGGTCGACGTCGCCGGCTACGGGGGCCGGCAGGAAGAGCAGGCAGCGACCTCCGCCCTGCTGCCGGTGGCCCCGCGCGCGATCGCGGAACGGCTCATCGCCGAGGTGCTCGGCGTTGTCCCGCCGGTGCCGCACGCCCGCGTCCCGGCGCGGGCCCGATGGCGGGCGCCGATCCAGCACAGCCGGATGGCGTACGGCGCCGACGCATTGCACCTCGTCACGACGTACGGCGTCTTCTCGCGCAAGACCGACGTCGTACCCCTGGCAAAGGCGCAGAGCTTGCGGACGACCCAAGGCCCGTGGCAGCGCCGGCTCGGGCTGGCGTCGCTGCACCTCGATGTTGCTGGACGGCAGATCCGCGGGACGACGGCGCGTCACCGCGATGCCGGCGAGGCCGCGGCGACGCTGGCCCGGCTGACCGACCTGGCCCGCACCGCGCGGCGGGCCGCCGGCAACGGGCGAGCGCCGGTCCCGCACTGAGCCCGGAGGAGGTCCGCACACCGCGCCGACCACCACCCGGCCTCCATGTGAGCACCCTTACCAGCACCACGCGTCATCGCTCGCCGCAGCACAGCAGGTCGGTGACCGGGTTGACGTCCTCGCGGAGGTCGCCGCGCTGCGTCATCTGCGTTCAACGGTCCTGGCGAGAACCACCTGGGCGCCTCGGTGCGTGTCAACCGGATCTTCTGGCGAGGAACGGGTAGCCGTAGACCTCGAAGGCGCGGGCGTTGTCCTCCCCACGCGCCCCGCCGAAGGTGTCCCAGCCCGGGCCGATCTGCACCTCGACGAATCCGGTCTGCTCGAGCATTGCCTGCCAGCCCGCACGGGGCAGTCCACCGGCAATTCAACCGGTCCACAGGTCGACGTCGCGCATCGCCTCGACAGGCACGGGTCGGCCGTTGGCGATCTCGGCGAACTGCAGGCGCCCACCCGGGCGCAGCACCCGGCGGATCTCGGCGAACACCGCCGCCTTGTCCGCGCACAGGTTGATCACCCCGTTCGAGATCACCACGTCGGCCCAGCTGTCAGGCACGGGTAGTTCCTCGGCCAGGCCAGCGCGGAACTCGACCTGCGCAAGGCCGAGCTGCGCGGCCGTCAGCCGGGCCTTGTCGAGCATTTCCTTGGTCATGTCGACGCCGATCACCCGCCCGTCCGGCCCGACCTGTCCGGCGGCTACGACGCTGTCGAACCCCGATCCGGAGCCCACGTCCACGACCCGCTCGCCGGTTTGCAGAGTTCGCAGCACGAAGGGGTTGCCGACGCCCGCGAAAGACTCCACGGCGGCATCGGGCAGGGCCTCGACCACCGCGTCGGGGTAGCCGAGCCGCGTGGCCAGCGAACGACCAGTGTGGAAGTGAAACGTTGCGCCGGGGTCGGTCGCGACCTCGCGGTACTTCTCCCGGACCTGCTCGCGCAGGACCGAAGGGTCCACCAGCATTTCTGTCATCGCCGTCGCTCCTGATCAGTAACTGAAGACGGTGGCGGCTTCGCCACCGATCCAGTCGAAAAGTGGGACGGTGCCGGCGATCTCGGCGTGCGCAACCAGCGCGGTGTCGTCGATCCGGCGCGCGTTGAAGCAGATCGGACAAACTTGCAGCAGGCCACCCGCGGAGGCGAACCGCGCGGCGAGGTCCGGCAACGGTGGGCAGCCCTCGCACGCCACGCCGATGGCACCGTCCTTCAGGGCGAGGCGCACGGCCTCCTTGGTCAGGAACATCCGCACCGGCTGCCCGCGCTCGGCCGCAGCGACGCCGACCAGGAAAGCGACGGTGACCCGTTCGGCGTCCTCCAGGCCGGTGGCCAGGTTCACGATCACCTTGTCGATCATGATGTCCTCTCCCGATGCCGAAGGGCGGATTGCCGCCATATTCAAGTCTGGGCTTGAACATCCTCGTCGTCCCCGAGCTTGTCAAGTACTCGTATGAACTTGACAGAAGAGCTGCCCGACCCGGAGCATCGGCATATGGGTGATCGGGTGGCGAAGGACGCGCTGTTCGCGGCCTTCGCCGAGGTGGCCGGTGCGCTGGCGTCCGGGCGACGAGCAGAGATCGTCGACCTGCTCGCCCAGGGCGAACGCTCCGTCGAAGCGGTCGCCGACCAGATCGGTCAGAGCGTCGCCAACACCTCCCACCACCTGCGCACGTTGGCGCGCGCCGACCTGGTCACCACCCGCCGCGTCGGCACCCGCATCTACTACGCGCTGAGCAGCGGGCAGGTCGAGGCCCTGTGGGCGGCGGTCCGGGCCGTCGCCGAAGAACACGCCGCTGGCCTGGACAAGCTCACCCGGGCCTACCTCGGGGACCGCGGCGAGCTTGAGGCCATCGACCGGCGCGCGCTCGTCAAGCGGATGCGTCACGGCGACGTCATCGTGCTCGACGTCCGCCCCGCCGCCGAATACACCGCCGGCCACATCGCCGGGGCCCGTTCCCTACCCCTCGCCGAGCTCCGCCGCCGACTGCGCAGCCTGCCCGACGACGCCGAGATCATCGCCTACTGCCGCGGCCCGTACTGCGTCTACGCCGACGACGCCGTCCGACAACTTCGCCAGGAGGGCTTCCACGCCGCTCGGCTGGAGGACGGATTTCCCGAGTGGAAGAAGGCCGGGCTGCCCATCGCCGTCGGCTCCCAGAACACCACTGAATGACCGAGCCGGTCACAACGTGGGTATTTCGCCGACTCGCACCGGGTGTCGAAGTTGATACGGGTGGACATCCCCGCAGACAACGCCACCCGAGCCCACTTCTTCTACCCGCTTGCCTTCTGGCTGGTTTCAGCGAGCGACTCGCCCAAGACGTGTTCACCGCTGCCGAACAGACGATCACGCCGGCCGTAC
>JANLPD010000276.1:0-26360 GCA_031367045.1 Frankiales bacterium
CGGGAAGCGTCGGCGGCGTTCGGGGACGGCACGGTGTTCCTGGAGCAGGCGGTCGACAGCCCCCGCCACATCGAGGTGCAGGTGCTGGGTGACAGCAGCGGCGAGGTCGTGCACCTGTTCGAGCGGGACTGCTCGGTGCAGCGCCGGCACCAGAAGGTCGTCGAGGTCGCCCCTGCCCCGCGGCTGGACCCCGTGGTCCGCGCCCGGCTGTGCGAGGACGCGCTCGCCTTCACCCGCAGCGTCGGCTACGTCAACGCCGGGACCGTGGAGTTCCTCGTCGCCGCTGACGGTGGCCACACCTTCATGGAGATGAACCCACGCATCCAGGTGGAGCACACGGTCACCGAGGAGATCACCGGCGTGGACCTGGTCGTCGCCCAGCTGCAGGTGGCCGCCGGGCGGAGCCTGCGTGAGCTGGGCCTGACCCAGGAATCGATCACCGTGCGCGGGTCGGCGATCCAGTGCCGGATCACCACGGAGGACCCGACCGACGACTTCCGTCCGGATACCGGCACGGTGACGACCTACCAGTCGCCGGGCGGACCCGGCGTGCGGCTGGACGGCGCGACCTATGCCGGCGCAGTCATCACCCCGTACTTCGACTCGCTGCTGGTCAAGCTCACCACGCGGGCGCTCGACCTGCCGACGGCCGCCGCCCGGGCCCGGCGCGCTCTGTCGGAGTTCCGCACCAGGGGCGTACGGACCAACGTCTCGTTCCTGACCCGGGTCCTGGAGGACCCCGACTTCCTGGCCGGTCGGGTCACGACCTCTTTTATCGAAGAGCGGCCGCACCTGCTCGCCGCCGACGGGGGGGCGGACCGCACCAGCCGCATGATCAGCCGGCTGGGCGTCAGCACGGTGAACCCGCTACCGCGACCTCCCTACCCGCTGCGCGACCCGGTCGGCGCCCTGCCGCCGCTTCCGCAGGGTGAGCCACTGGCCGGCTCGCGCCAGCTGCTCGACCAGCTCGGTCCACAAGGGTGGGCGGCCGCCCTGCGCGCCCGCGACAGCCTTGCGGTGACCGACACGACCCTGCGCGATGCCCACCAGTCGCTGTTCGCCACCCGGATGCGCACCGCGGACGTGCTCGCCGCCGGGCCGTCGTACGCACACCTGATGCCTGGCCTGCTCAGCCTGGAGGCGTGGGGCGGCGCGACGTACGACGTGGCACTGCGCTTTTTGTCCGAGGACCCCTGGGACCGGCTGGCCCGGCTGCGGGAGGCCGTCCCCAACATCTGCCTGCAGATGCTGCTGCGCGGTCGCAATTTGCTCGGCTATGCGCCTTACCCGGACGAGGCGGTACGGGCGTTCGTCGCCGAGGCGGCGCAGACCGGGATCGACGTCTTCCGGGTCTTTGACGCCCTCAACGGGCTCGACAACATGCGTCCGGCGTTGGCGGCGGTGCGCGAGGCAGGCAAGATCGCTGAGGGGACGCTCTGCTACACCGGCGACCTGGCCAACCCGGCGGAGCGGCTGTACACGCTGGACTATTACCTGCGTCTGGCCGAGGGGCTGGTCGAGGCTGGCGCGCACGTACTGGCGATCAAGGACATGGCCGGCCTGCTGCGACCGGCTGCGGCTGCTGTCCTGGTCAGCGCGCTGCGGGAGCGCTTCGACGCGCCGGTGCACCTGCACACCCACGACACCGCGGGCGGGCAGCTCGCCACCCTGCTGGCCGCAGCTCAGGCCGGCGTCGACGCGGTGGACTGCGCCGCCGCGCCGATGTCGGGGGGCACCAGCCAGGTCAACCTGTCGGCGCTGGTGGCCGCCACCGACCACACCCCCCTCGCCACCGGGCTGGACCTGGCCCGGTTGTCGTCCATGGAGCCGTACTGGGAGGCGGTGCGCGACCTGTACGCGCCCTTCGAGGCCGGCCTGCGGGCGCCTACCGGGACGGTCTACCGGCACGAGATCCCGGGTGGACAGCTGGCCAACCTGCGCCAGCAGGCGATCTCGCTCGGGCTCGGCGAACGCTGGCCCCAGGTTCAGGAGTGCTACGCCGTCGCCAACGAGCTGCTTGGCAAGCCGATCAAGGTGACGCCCACGAGCAAGGTGGTCGGCGACCTGGCCCTATTCCTGGCCAGCGGTGACGTCGACCCGGGCGCCTTGCGCGAGCGGCCCGGTGACTTCGATCTGCCCGCCAGCGTGCTTGGCTACCTGGCCGGCGAGCTCGGCACGCCCCCAACGGGCTTCCCCGAGCCGTTCCGCGAGCGCGCGCTGGCTGGCCGCCGCCCGGAGCCACCGGCCACCGAGCTGTCCGAGCAGGACGCGCGCGAGCTGGCCGGGCCCGACCGCCGGCAGGTCTTGTCGCGCCTGCTGTTCCCCGCGCCGTACGCCGAATACCGCAGGGCCGTCGACAGCTACGGCGACGTGAGCGTCATCCCCACCCGGGCCTTCTTCTACGGCCTGGAGCCGGCGGTGCCTGTCACGGTTGCGCTCGAGCCCGGCGTTGAGGTTGTCGTCGAGCTCGACACCGTCGGGGAGGTCGACGACCGCGGCTTGCGCACACTGCACCTGCGGGTGAACGGCCAACCCCGTCCCGTTCAGGTCCGCGACGAGTCGGTGGTCCCGACCAAGTCCGCTGCCCGTCGGGCTGAGGCCGGCAACCCCTCGCACCTGGCCGCCGGGCTGCCCGGCGTCGTCACGTTCGCGGTCCAGGCTGGGGACAAGGTGACAAAGGGCACCAAGCTTGCCGTGATCGAAGCGATGAAGATGGAGGCTGCCGTGACGAGCCCGGCTGCGGGCACGGTGGTCGAGCTGGCCCGTGCCACGGGCGACTCCGTGGACGTCGGCGACCTTCTGCTGGTGCTGCAGGCATAAGGCCTGCGCCGGCTGCGGCGTGACAGCTCACCCCGGTGGCTGGCCGGTCCCCGCTGCCCGCTCGAGGACCAGCTCCCTCCACCGTGGGACGTCGACCTCGATCGCGACCTCTGCCCGTGTCCTGCCGTCAGGCGGCTCGCCGAAGGCCGGCGCGTAGGGGCCGGTACCGGCCAAAGTGCAGATTGTCTGACCGCGCCCGGCGCCGAGGCCGGTGTCGACCTCGATGGTCGCGCCGCACATGGTGACACGGGCAGGGTCGATGATGGACGCCACCGCGAGGGCGTCGTGCATCGGCCAGCCACCGGGCGCCTGGTCCTTGTACCCCCGCACCATGTCGGCAAGCAGCGCCCCGCGGTCCGAGCGAGCTCGCAGCGCGTCGAGGGCTGACAGGTCCAGCGTCGCCCGGCGGGTGACGTCCAGGCCCACGACGCAGACCCTCAGGCCTGAGCCGGCCAGTACCCGCTGCGCTGCCTCCGGATCGGACCAGACGTTGAACTCCGCAACGGGTGTGATGTTGCCGTGTCCCCGGCTGCCGCACATGACCACCAGCCGGTCCACGCGGTCCATCAGCTCGGGGTGCAGGGCGACGAGCAGAGCGATGTTGGTGAGCGGACCGATCGCTGCGATCACCACCGACTGCTGCTCGGCCCGGCGCAGGACGTCCGCGAGCAGCTCGACGGCGTGCTGGCTGCGAGCGCCGTGCACAGCAGGGGGCACCTCGACGTCGCCCAGACCGTTCTGGCCGTGCGGAGGGGCGAGGCCGTGGAACGAGGTTCGTACCAGGGGCCGGTCCGCGCCGGTGGCCACCGCCACGTCGTCGCGACCGAACGCCCGCAGTAGCCGGAGGGCGTTTGCTGTCGTCACCTCGACCGGTGCGTTGCCGGCCACCGTGGTGACGGCGCGCAGGTCGACCTCCGGGCTGGCCACGGCCAGCGCCAGCGCGACCGCGTCGTCGACTCCTGGATCGCAGTCGATCACCAGCGGTATCTGGGCCGGCATGGACGTCCTCCCTGGCTTACCTGCTCGGGGCCGCGGCCGGCATCAGCCCTCGGCGCGATCCGAGTCCCGTTGGGATCGGGCTGACCATACTATCGATTCCACAAGGGCTGCAGCGCCCCTCCGTCGCCTAGCTAGGCGGTTGACGACCCGCAAGCGTTCCTCTAGTCTAGAAACGAATCGAGTGACGCCAGTCACAGGACGGCAGGCGCTGCCATCGCCGGTGCCGGTCGACTAGTTGGGCAGCGTCGTGGTCGCGCAATAGGGCCCGCCGCCGGCTCCTGGTGAGTAGCAAGACGAGCAGCTACGACATCGTCTTCGAAGGAAGAGGGATCATGCCTGAGTACGACCCGACCGAACCCAACGCGCGGCGCTACCCCCGGGTGATCACGATGGACGAGATCGTCGAGATGCCGCGCCTTGCGTTCAACACCGGCATCACCACGGCAATCTTCCTGTCCCGCGAGGCAGACGATGCGCGTTACTTCCGGCAGGGCATCTGTTGGCAGGAACCTGACCACCTGCCCTACAACTGGAAACAGGCGGACTTCGACGAGACCCACTACGTACTGAAGGGCAAAATCCACCTGGTGGTGAAGGACGCCGCCGGCCGCGAGGTCGTGCTTGAGGCGGCCCAGGGTGAGCACATCTACCTGCCGGGCGGCTATGAGTACACGCTCGAAGCCACGGGGGTGGAATCGGTCTTTTTCTGGTCGAGTGGCCCCTCGCCCCGCAATGGGCTGGTTGAAGTGCCCGAATTCAGCGCCCAGCTCACCTCGATGAGGAAGTGACACGACGATGGCTGTGACCGCGAGCACCACCAACCCGCTGCGGGGCAAGAAGCGTTGGGCCTACCTCACGCGGCAGAAGACGATCAGGCTCGCCAGCACCAACGGGGACGGCAGCCTGTACCTGACGCCGCTGTGGTTCGTGGTGGACGACGAGCGGATCTACCTGCCACTGGACGCCGGGAGCCGGCATGGCGCCAACGCCCAGGCCGGCCGCGCGGTGGCGGGTCTGGTCGACGCCGGGGACGAGCTCGTCACGGTGAGCGGCGTGCGCATCCTTGGCAGTCTCCTCCCCGCAGAGGATGTGGCCTTCGTGGAGCGCCTGCAGGGCCTGGTCTTTGAGAAGTACTTCTACGTTGGTCACCCCTATGCTGAGCAGTACTTTGAGTTCGGGGAGTTCGCCAACCGCCGGTACTACCAGCTGGTGCCGGACAAGATGATCGGCTGGGATCAGCGCGAGACGGCCATGCCGGCATTGCCGGAGGCCCGCCTGATGCCGGACTTCGCCAAGGACCGCATCGTCAGCGGCTGAGCGCGGTTTGGCCCACTACAACCAAAAGGACTGACGGGAGTTCGCGATGAGCACGGCTGAAGCAGGGGGGCTCCGCGCCCTCGTCGTCGGTGAGTCGTGGGTCAAGCACACGGTCCACCACAAGGGCTTCGACTCGTTCCAGACCACCGAGTACCAGGAGGGCGCCGGCATCTTCCTCGACGCGCTGAGCGCCTCGGCGTTCGAGGTAACGTACCTGCGCGCGCATGAGATCTCACGCTTGTTCCCCACGACGCGGGCCGCGCTGGATCGCTATGACGTCGTCGTCATCAGTGACGTGGGGGCCAACACGTTCCTCCTCTCCGAGGAGACCTTCCTGCACTCGCAGCGCACGGTGAACCGGCTGGCGCTGCTTGCAGAATACGTCGAAGGCGGCGGCGGCCTGGTCATGGTCGGGGGATATATGTCCTTCACGGGCATCGACGGCAAGGCCCGCTACAAGCAGAGCCCGCTCGCCCGGGTCCTGCCGGTGACGATGCTCGACTACGACGACCGCGTCGAGATGCCGGAAGGTTTGTTTGCGACTTTCGACGAGCCGGGGCACGAGGTGCTGGGAGGTACGCCGGGACGGTGGCCGATGCTTCTGGGCTATAATCGGTTCAGTGCCAAGCCAGCCAGCACTGTGGTCGCGCGCTGCGGGGACGACCCGCTCCTGGTCGTTGGCCAGGCCGGCGCTGGGCACTCGGTGGCCTTTGCCTCCGACCTCGCTCCGCACTGGGCCCCGCCTGAGTTTGTGCGATGGGAGCACTACCGCCAGCTGTGGGCAGGGATCCTGCTGTGGGCCGGTCGCGGAAGCACGGTCGACGTGGAGAACTTCACCGCGGCAGCCGTGGACTGAGGGTCTGTGACCACGGCCCGCCGCTGGCCCACCATGAAGGACGTCGCGCAGCACGCGGGCGTCTCGATCAGCACGGTGAGCTACGTCCTGAACGACAGCGGGCCGGTAGCGCCTGACCGGCGCGCCCGGGTGCTGGACGCAGTCCGGGTGCTCAAGTACACCCCGAACGAGTCTGCGCGGAGCCTGAAGCGGCGCTCCTCCTGCACCATCGGCCTCGTGGTGCCCGATCTGGCGAACCAGTTCTTCGCACTGGTGGCCCAAGGGGTGGAGCGCGCAGCGTCCGCGCGCGACATGCTCGTGGTGCTCTGCGCACCGGAGGCAGCCGCCGTGGCGGAGTCGGTGAACGCCCGGCTCCTGCGCAGCCAGCGGCTGGACGGCGTCATCTACCTCTCCGGGGCTGCCACCTCGCCCAGCTCCCTGCTCGAGCTGACCCGGGTAGGGCCCGTCGTACTTGTGGACGAGCAGATCCACGGCTTCGACCTGCCGGCAGTCGTGGCAGACGGTCGTCGCGGCGCCAGGGAGATCGCTCGGCACGTGCTCGAGCAAGGCCATCGGCGGGTCGCGATCATCGGCGGGCCGGCAGCGCTGTGGACCGCGCAGCAGCGGCTCGCGGGCTACCGGGAGGCGCTGGCTGCCGCCGGACACGACCCGGACGAGGTGCCGGTACTTGTGGGCGACTACCACCAGCCCTCGGGTTTCGAGCTGGCCGCCCGGGCCCTTGACGCCGCGGGTCCGCAACGGCCCACCGCCTTGCTGTGCGCCAACGACCTCATGGCCGTCGGCGCGCTGGAGTACTGCAAGTCAGTCGGGATCCGCGTGCCGGAGGAGGTCAGCATCGTCGGGTTTGACGACCTGCCCTTTGCGCAGCTGCTCACGCCGGGGCTCACGACGGTCCGCCAGCCCGCCGAGGACATGGGACGCCAAGCGGCGACGCTGCTGCTCGACCTGCTCGAGAACAAGACCGACGGCTGTGACAACGGCGTGCTCCCCGTGAGCCTGCAGATCCGCAACAGCGTCGCCCCTCCGGCGGGTCCCGGGTGACGGCTGGACGCGACGAGGGGCCGGGCGGCGGGAGGTGCGTCATCGTCGTGGGCGCCGTCAACATCGACCTGGTCGTGGCAGCGCCCCGCCTCCCGGGCCCCGGCGAGACCGTCGTCGGGGGTGGGGTTTCGCGGCACGGCGGTGGCAAGGGCGCCAACGCCGCGGTCGCTGCGGCTCGGGCCAGCGGTTCGGTTCGCCTGATCGGCGCGGTCGGCGCCGACGACGACGGAGTGCGCGCGCTCGAGGAGCTGCGCGCGGAAGGCATCGACGTCTCCGACGTCGCGGTCCTGCGGGGCGAGGCCACCGGCGTCGCCCTCATCGTCGTCGACTCGGCCGGGGAGAACCAGATCGCCGTCGGTGCTGGAGCCAACATGGCGCTGACCGCCGGCCACGTCCGCGCCGCTATGCAGCGTGCGCTGCCGAGGGCGGGGTGCGTGCTGGTGAGCACTGAGATCTCGGGGGAGGCGGTGGTTGCCGCCGTCGAGGCCGCAACCGCCGCAGGGGTGCCGTGCGTGCTGAACCCCGCTCCTGTCATCTCGGAGGTGATCCAGGTGCTGCGCTACGGCCCTATCCTCACGCCCAACGCTACGGAGAGCGCTGACCTGGCCGAGCGACTGGGGCGGCACCTGACCGCAGCAGCCAAGGCCGCAGCACCAGCCAAGGACGCTGTGGCAACCGGCCTGGATTCTGCCACGGTCATCTCCGGCCGCACGGGCGCACCGGTGATCGTCACACTGGGCGGGCAGGGAGCCCTGATCGTGACGCCTGCGGGAGCTTCGCAGCACGTCCCGGCGTGCGCAGCAACAGTGCGCGATACGACCGGCGCCGGCGACACCTTCAACGGGGTGCTTGCCACGCGCATTGCCGAAGGCTGCCCTCCCGAAGAGGCGATGCACCCCGCGATGGTGGCCGCCGCACTGTCGGTCAGCCAGCTCGGAGCGCGCGCTGGGATGCCCAGCGCCGCTGCCATCGCCGCTGTCATTGCCGCCGAGCTGCAGGCGGTCTGAGGCGAGCCTGTCCGTTTGAAACCGTTCTGGAGCAGCCGGGCTGTTTCGTCTGCGGCAGCGCAGAACGAGGCGGCACCAACATGGAGGAGCAACATGGATGTCATTGGCCGTGAGGCGCTGCTGCAGGCCTTTGCTGAGGCGTGGAGCGCAAGAGACCTGGGCGGGCTCATGGAGCTCATGGCCCAGGACTGCGAGTTCGGGGCATCGGTGGGCCCCGAGCCGGGTGCCAGCTTCGTCGGCCGGGAGCAGGTGCGGCGCGGCTACAAGCTGTTTCTGGGGCGCCCTGGTGGGCCTGTCCCAGAAACAACAATGGCGCCCACGCTGGTCAACGAGGCCTTCGCGGTCACGCGATGGACCTCTCGCTGGGTGGGACCGGACGGCGCACCGGTCGAGGTGCAGGCCTGCGACGTCTTCGAGTTCGAGGGCGACCGGATCAAGCGCAAAGACACCTACCGAAAGGTCGGCGGCGAGCTCCCTCCGGGCTGAGGGTCGCCCCGACGGACACCGGCCGGCAGAGCGCGATTGCTGCCCCACAGGTCTTGACCCGGCGACTTGAATCGTTAATAGTGAGGTGACGCACACACGGGGAGGGGTCTCGCTGAGGCAGCCAGCCTTCTCCGATGACCATGCGCTAGAGGAGCGCGGCTTTGCTTCGTACCCGCTTTGACGCTGCTCTCACAGTGCTTTAACCCAGCTCAGACACAACGTGACTCACCGCTTGAGCGCGCGCAGCAGCCCCTGGCCAAAGAGGCCGCGTCGTCCGCGGTTGGTGGTCCTGCACGATCCCGGATAGAAACGACTTCGAAGAAAGGCAGCTCCGATGGCGCTTGGCGAAGAGTTCGACAACATCATCATCAACACCGACAACTACAAGCACTGCCACTACTCCCTCTACCCCCCGGGCACGGAGTACATCTCGAGCTACATCGAGTCCAGAGGCGGTGCCTGGCCGGCGACGATGTTCGTCGGGCTGCAGGCCTTCATCCGGGACTACCTGATGCGTCCCATTACGCTCGAGGACATCGACCACGCCGAGTACCTCTGCCGTGAGCAGGGAATGCACTTCAACCGGGAGAACTGGCTCGGGGTGCTGAACGACTACGACGGCTACCTGCCGGTAGAGATCGAGGCGGTTCCCGAGGGCACGGTGCTCCCGTCCAGGAATGTCCTTGTGCAGTTGATCAACACGGACCCTAAGTACTACTGGGTCACCAGCTTCTTCGAGACCGCCCTGCTCCGTGCCGTGTGGTATCCCACGACCATCGGCACCATCAGCTGGCTGGCCAAGCAGGTTATCCGGACGGCTCTGAACCGCACCTCCGACCACCCGGAGATGCTCCGCCACTGCCTGCACGACTACGGCGCCCGCGGCGTGAGCTCGCAGCAGTCAGCGGCGCTCGGCGGCCTCGCCCACCTGGTCAACTTCAACCAGAGCGACACTACGCCCGGCATCCTGGCGGCCAAGAAGTTCTACAACGCTGTGGCGCCGTCGAACTCCGGTCCGAACTCCGAGCACGCCGGCTTCACCGCCTGGGGCAGGGAGAACGAGGCCGCGGCCATGCGCAACATGATGGTCAAGTACCGGGACAACGGGGTCGTGCTGCTCCTGACCGACACCTACGACCACGAGAACGCGATCAAGAACATCCTGGGCAAGGAGCTCAAGGAGGAGATCCAGAACTTCCCGGGTCTGGTCGGGGCGCGTCCCGACTCCGGCGACCCGGTGCAGGTCACCGCCGAGACCACCGAGTGGCTGATGGAGGCCTTCGGCTACGAGACGAACAGCAAGGGCTTCAAGGTCCTGCCGCCCTACATCCGGGTCGTTCAGGGCGATGGCATCACCCTGGAGAGCTTGCGCGACATCTATGTCGAGATGGAGCGCCGAGGCCTGGCCGCCGACAACGCGCTGTTCGGCATGGGCGGCGGGCTGCTGCAGCACTGCAACCGCGACACCATGAACTTCGGGCAGAAGGCCAACGCGGCGAAGATCAACGGCGAGTGGATCAATATCTCGAAGTCGCCGACCGGCTCCGGTATGAAGGCGTCGAAGGCGGGGCGCCTGGCGCTGCGCTGCGTCGATGGCGTTTACGAGACGGTTCCGCGCGATTCGATCCCGCCTGAGGAAAACCTGCTCGTGCCGGTGTTCCGCAACGGAAAGCTGCTCAAGAAGTGGGACTTCAGCGAGTTGATCGCGCAGAGCGAGCGCCCCGTGCCGGAGTGGTACTACGCCGACCTGATCGCTCCCATGATTGCTGGTGACAGCCACACCGGCGAGGGCGGGATCATCGACGGTCGGCTCGTCGACGAGGGGGCCGAGCCGGTCCACGAGCCGGTAGCCGTCGGGGTCTGAGACACACCCCGGCAATCCGGCAGCCGAGCGTTGCGCGAGCCCCGTCGCAACTGTCCCTGACGTACCGGAAAATCATCACCTGCTGGAGGATCTCATCCCAGGTCTCCTTGAACGTCAGAAGGTGCAACGCGAGATGACGTACGTCCTGCTGGCCGTCCACTTCGGCCGCGCTGTCGCGAAGCTGGGCGGCCGATGACCAAGCTGCACATCTTCGACATGGACGGCACGCTGCTCGCCGGCTCGGCGTGCCTGGAGGTGTCGCGTCACCTGGGAGTGCTCGACGCGATCAACGTGATCGAGGAGGCGTGGGGTCGCGGCGAGGTGGGGCACGTGGAGTTCTACGAACTCTGCCTGCCGCTGTGGGAGGGCCTGACGGAACACGACGTCGACCAGTCGTTCGCGGCGACCGCCTGGCTCGACGGCATCCCTTGGGTCTGGGCCGACATCGCGCGCCGCGGCGAGCACAGCGCGGTGATCTCGCTGTCCCCCCAGTTCTTCGTCGACAAGTTGCTGGAGTGGGGCGTTGAGACGGTGCATGGCGCAGTCGTGCACCCCTCGACGCCCCTCGACCGGGCTCTCGTGCTGACACCGCACGGCAAGCTGCAGGTCGCTGACGAGCTGATGCAGGCGTACGGCGTCACGGCGCAGGACTGCGTCGCCTACGGGGATTCCTCGTCAGACATCCCGCTGTTCCAGCGACTCCGGCACACGGTAGCGGTCAACGGCAGCGAGTCGATCCGGGCCGTAGCCGCCGCTCACTACCAGGGACGCGACCTGCGTGAGGCCTACGCGGCGGGCCGGACGCTGCTGTCACGTTCGCAGGCAGCCGAGGGTGCAGCATGACCACACTCGAAGACCGGCACATGACGCACCAGGTCACCAGCCTGCCCTGCCACAACGACAAGCGCCTCATGCTTTTCTCCGGGCGGGCGAACCCCGCGCTGGCCCGCGACATCGCTGCCGGGCTCGGCATCAGTCCCAGCCCGGTGAACCTGAAGACCTTCTCAAGTGGCGAGGTCTACTGCCGCTACGAGGAGTCGATCCGCGGCGCCGACGTGTTCCTCATCCAGCCGATGTGCGGCAACGCCGAGACGGGAATCTCGGCCAACGACGCGCTGGTCGAGCTGCTCATGATGATCGACGCGGCCGTCGGCGCGAGCGCGCACCGGGTCATCGCGGTGACGCCCTGGTACGGGTACTCGCGGCAAGACAAAAAGAGCGCTCCGCGAGAGCCGATCTCCGCGCGACTCGTCGCGCACATGCTCGAGTCGGCGGGCGCCGACCGGGTGGTGGCGATGGACCTGCATGCCAGCCAGATCCAGGGGATGTTCAAGGTCCCGGTGGACCACATGACCGCGATGATGATGCTGGCGCAGTACTTCCTGGAGCTTGAGCTCGGTGAGGAGCTCGTGGTGGTAGCTCCGGACGCCGGCCGGGTGAAGCTGAACAAGAAGTTTGCGAGCCGAATCGGCGCGGACCTCGCCATCCTGGACAAGGAGCGCCCGCAGCAGCAGGTCGCCGAGATCGGCTACGTCATCGGCGATGTTGGCGGCAAGACCGCCATCATCGTCGACGACATGATCGACACCGCTGGCACCCTGCGAGCAGCTGGCGAGGCAGTCGTGGCCGCGGGTGCGCGACGGGTCTACGCAGCCAGCACCCACCCCGTCTTCAGCGGGCGGGCGTACGAGAACCTCGCGGCCGCGCCGTTCGAGCAGGTCGTCGTGACCGATACCATTCCGTTGCGGCCCGGAGCCCCCGCCAACGTGCGCGTCGTCTCCTGTGCCGGGATCCTGACCGACACGATCAGTCGCATCTTCACCTGCGACTCCGTCAGCGACGTGTTCGGCGGCCAGAACCAGATCTGACCGATAGTGCTTGTGCAGCGCCTACTGGACCCCCGTGAGGAAGAGACGACCGCGATGAGTGTCAGGATCGGCTACAAGGCATCGGCGGAGCAGTTCGGGCCTCGCGAGTTGCTCGAGCTCTCGGTGGAGGCGGAGAGCCGGGGCTTGGACATCGTCGCCGTTTCGGACCACTTCCAGCCCTGGCGCCACGATGGCGGGCACGCCCCCTCGGCGCTGACCTGGATGGGTGCCCTCGGGCAAGCGACCCACCGTGCTGTGCTGGGCACCAGCGTTTTGACGCCGACCCTGCGCTACCACCCTTCCGTGGTCGCGCAGGCGTTCGGCACGCTGGGCGCCCTGAACCCGGGGCGGGTCTTCCTCGGCGTCGGCTCCGGCGAGGCCATGAACGAGACCCCCGCGACAGGAGCCGAGTTCCCCGGGGCGAAGGAGCGCCGGCTCCGCCTGGCGGAGGCCATCGCGCTGATGCGCCGGCTGTGGACCGAGGAGCGGGTGGACTTCGAGGGCGAGTACTACCGGACGTCGAAAGCCACGATCTACGACCGGCCCGAGCAGCCGGTGCCTATCTTCGTCGCGGCGTCCGGTCCGCTCGCGGCCAAGCTGGCCGGCTCGGTCGGCGACGGCTTCATCTGTACTAGCGGCAAGGACCCTGAGCTCTACCGGACGCTCACCGAGAAGGTCGAGGAGGGCGCGCAGGCCGCAGGCCGCGACCCCGGCGACATCCGGCGCATGATCGAGGTCAAGGTGTCCTACGACCGGGACCTCGAGGCTGCCTACAAGGCATGCCATTGGTGGGCCGCGCTCGCGCTGAGCTCGGACCAGAAGACCGGGATCGAGGACCCGCTCGAGATGCAGCGGCTGGCGGACGAAAACGTCGACAACGCCCACACCCGCTTCATCGTCTCCGATGACCCGCAGGATGTCGTCGACCGCATCGCGCCCTACCTGGACCTAGGGTTCCAGGACCTCGTGGTGCATGGGCCCGGCCAGGACCAACGGCGTTTCCTCGAGCAGTTCACCGACGATGTCCTACCGCTTCTGCGCAAGCGGGCCGAGCAGGGTGTGTTGGTCCCGCGCGTGGCTGGCGCCTGACAAAGCGCGTCCCTGCCCTCGTCCAATCCTAGCCCGCGACCTCGCACGCAGGCCCTCGCAACGCGATGGGCCCCCGTCCTGGTAGGACGGGGGCCCGACAGGCAGTCTCCTCAGGTGTCGTAGCCGAAGATCGACTTCACCTCGAGGAACTCGCGCAGGCCGAACTCGGCGTACTCCCGCCCGTTTCCGGACTGCTTGTAGCCACCGAATGGTGCCGCGAAGTCCAGGCCGGCACCGTTGACGTGCACCATGCCCGTCCGCATCCGTCGGGCAACCGAGCGGGCCCGGTTCTTGTCGGGCGAGGAGACGAAGCCGGAAAGGCCGTAGACGGTGTCGTTGGCGATGCGGACGGCGTCGTCGTCGTCGGCATAGGCGATCAACGTGATCACCGGTCCGAAGATCTCCTCCTTGGCGATGGCCATGTCGTTCGTGACATGGGCCAGGACGGTCGGTCGGACGTAATACCCGACGTCGAGGCCCTCGGGGCGACCGAGCCCGCCGGTGACCAGGGTCGCCCCCTGATCCAGCGCGCTCTGGATGAGGCGCTGAACCTTGTCGTAGGCCGCCTGGGAGACGAGCGGGCCGATCTGGACACCCTCGCCCTCCGGCGGCCCGACCGTGATCTTCTCGGCGGCGAGCTTCGCGATCTCGATCGCCTCGTCCAGGCGCGCGGCCGGCACGAGGAACCGCGATCCCGCGTTGCAGGACTGGCCCGAGTTGGCGCAGACGTCGCCCATGTCACGCGGGATGGCGGTCGCCAGATCCACGTCGTCGAGCAGGATGTTCGCCGACTTGCCGCCGAGCTCCTGGGCTACCCGCTTGACGGTGGAGGCCGCGTTCTTGGCCACCTCAATGCCGGCCCGAGTGGAACCGGTGAAGGAGACCATGTCGACGTCGGGGTGCCCGGTGAGGGCGTTGCCGACGGTCGGGCCGGCGCCGTTGACGAGGTTGAAGACGCCGGCGGGCACGCCTGCTTCGTGCAGGATCTCGGCGAAGATGAGCGCATTGAGCGGCGCGAGCTCCGAGGGCTTCAGGACCATCGTGCAGCCGGCGGCCAGCGCCGGTGCGACCTTGGCCGTGATGAGCAAGGGCGGCCAGTTCCAGGGCGTGATGAGCGCGCAGACACCGATCGGCTCGTGCACGATGTTGGTGGTACCGACCTTGTCCTCGAACTGGAACTTCTTGAGCGCGTCCAGAGCGGAGGCGAACTGGCCTACGCCGCACGGGACTTGCGCGGCGTGCGCCAGCCCGCTGGGGGCACCCATCTCCTGCATGAGCGCCTGCGCTAGGTCCTCGGCCCGCGACTGGTAGACCTCGATGATGCGCTCGAGCAGCGAGATGCGTTCGTCGACCGTGGTGGTCGAGAACGTGAGGAAGGCCGCGCGGGCGGCGGCCACGGCGCGGTCGACGTCCTCCTTGGCCCCCATGGCGACGGTCGCGATCGGCTGCTCGGTCGCCGGGTTGATGACGTCGATCGTGCTCGACGTGGCGGGCTGAACCCACTCGCCGTTGATGTAGAACTTCTTGGTGTTGTCCATGTTCACTTCCTCAGTCGGGTCAGGCACGTCAGGTGTGGAGGATTCGTCGTAGCGGCCGGTGTGACCGGACGTCGGCTCGGGGCTCGGTGATCAGGGGGTCCGTAGGTAGACGGTCTTGGTGGTGGTGAAGAACTGGCGTGCGGCCTTGCCCTGCTCCCGCGCCATGCTGCTCGAGCCCTTTATGCCGCCGAACGGGACGTGCGGCTCGACGCTGGCGGTCTCGCGGTTGATGTGGACCAAGCCCGACTGGGTACGCCGGACGAAGGTCATCGCCTTGGTGATGTCCTTGGTGAAAAGCGCCGAGGACAGGCCGAACTCAGTGTCGTTGGCCGCGACCAGAGCGGCCTCGAAGTCTTCGACCTCCTCAACGACGAGGACGGCCCCGAAGATCTCTTCGCGGAGAAGAGCGCTGTCGGGGCGCACGCTGGCCAGCACGGTCGGCGCCATATAGCAGCCGCCGTCGTCAGCAAGGGTGCCGCCGACGAGCACCTCGGCGTCCTCGTCGACGGCGATCTGCAGGTAGCGCCCGACGGTGTCGCGCTGCTCGGCCGAGGCCAACGGGCCGACATCGGTCTGCTCCGCGTACGGGTCGCCGACGACGAGTTGCTCGACCTGTTTGACCAGCAGCTCGCGCAGCCGCGGTGCGACGCTGCGCTCGACGTACACCCGACTCGTCGCGGTGCAGCGCTGGCCGGTGGACAACATCGCCCCGCGCACCAACTGCACCGCGGCGTCCGCCAGGTCGGCGTCGGCCAGGACGATCGCCGGGTTCTTGCCGCCCAGCTCGAGCTGGAGCTTCACGTTGCGGTCCGCGACCGCCTGGCGGAGCCGGTTGCCCACCCCGCCGGAACCGGTGAACGTGAGCGCACTCAGTCGCGGGTCGTCGGTGAGGCCGCGTGAGATCGACCTGCCGTTGCCCGTCACGAGATTGAGGACTCCGGCCGGGAGCCCCGCAGCTGCGAACACCTCGGTGAGCAGTACGGCGCTGCCCGACGCCGGCTCGGCTGGCTTCCAGACCACCGCGTTCCCGAAGCCCAGCGCGGGGGCGAGCTTCCACGTTGGAATGGCGAACGGAAAGTTCCATGGGGTGATCGCGCAGATGACCCCTAGCGGCTCCTCGATCGTCAGCAGCATGGTGTTGGGGTCCGCGCTCGGGTAGGTCTCGCCGCTGGGCTGCAGCAGCTCCCCGGAGAAGTAGCGCAGGATCGCCACGCTGCGCAGAACCTCGCCGCGGGCGTCGCGAAGCGCCTTGCCCATGTCGGCGGTCAACCGGCGGGCCGCCTCCTCGACGCGTCCGGCGAGCAGGTCTGCCGCGCGGCGAAGGACCTCGGCGCGGGCGGGGGCTGGCGTGGCCGCCCAGCCCGGCTGCGCCGCGCTAGCCGCGTCGTACGCCTCCCGGACGTGGTCCAGCGACGCGAGCGCGAACCTGCCGGTCGAACGGCTGAGGTCGGCCGGGCAGAACCGTTCGTAGGTCTTCTCGGCGCTGAGCCAGGAGCCACCGAGGAACAGCGTGGCACCGTCCGGGACGACGGTGGCGCCTACGACGAGGCCGGCCATGGCGGAGCCCTTCTAGGTCGACGAGGTGACAGAGCCGTCGGGCGAGTGCGGGCGCCTCACCGTGGGCGTCTAGAGGCCTGCCAGCAAGGGGTTTGCCAGCATCGTCGTGGCGAGTCCTGCTGTCATGTGCTTACATGTCCATCGGTTCTCGAAACGTTTCGACTACCGTACGACCCAAGAGTGCACACGGTCAAGGAGCACGCCCGCCATGACGACCAGCACCGCGACGCCAGCGTCGATCCGTCCGTCCGACTTTCTGGACGTGGACTACCTCCTGTCGCAGGAGGAGCGCGCGATCCGCGACACCGTCCGGTCGTTCGTGCGAGACCGCGTCCTGCCCGATATCGGTCAGTGGTTCGAGGACGCCCACAGCCCACTCGAACTGGCCCCCGAGCTGGGCAAGCTCGGGGTGCTCGGAATGCACCTCGAAGGCTACGGGTGCGCCGGTACGAGCGCGACGGCCTACGGACTGGCGTGCCTGGAGCTGGAGGCAGGGGACAGCGGCGTCCGCAGTCTGGTGTCGGTACAGGGATCGCTCGCGATGTTCGCCATCCACCGGTGGGGCTCCGAGGAGCAGAAGCAGGAGTGGCTTCCCCAAATGGCCGCGGGCGAGGCCATCGGCTGTTTTGGGCTCACCGAGCCCGACGCCGGGTCGGACCCGGGGGCGATGCGTACGCGGGCCTGGCGTGACGGCGGCGACTGGATCCTGCACGGCCAGAAGATGTGGATCACCAACGGTTCAGTGGCTGACATCGCGGTCGTCTGGGCCAACACAGAGGACGGCGTGCGTGGGTTCCTGGTGCCTAAGGGCAGCAAAGGCTTTACGACTCGGGACATCCACCAGAAAATGTCGCTGCGCGCCTCGACAACGTCTGAGTTGCTCCTGGATGAGGTCCGGCTGCCAGCCGAGACCCTTCTCCCGGCCGCCACGTCGCTACGTGGCCCGCTGTCCTGCCTGAACGAGGCGCGCTTCGGCATCGTCTGGGGCGCCGTCGGCGCCGGCCGGGCCTGCTACGAGGCCGCACTTGACTACGCCGGGCAGCGGATGGCTTTCGGCAAGCCCATCGCCTCCTTCCAGATCCAGCAGCACAAGCTCGCCATGATGGCGCTCGAGGTCAACCGTTCGACCCTGGTCGCCCTGCAGCTGGGTCGGCTCAAGGACGCCGGGCGGCTGCTTCCGGAGCAGGTGAGCATGGGCAAGCTCGGAAACGTCAACGGCGCTCTCGACGTCGCCCGCGCCGCTCGGCAGATCCTGGGCGCCAATGGGATCACGCTTGAGTACCCGGTGATCCGGCATATGAACAACCTCGAGTCGGTGGTGACCTACGAGGGCACAGCCGACGTGCACGCCCTGGTCGTCGGGGCGGCCGTGACCGGCATCAGCGCCTTCCGCTAGAGCACCTGCCGGGGGCCAACCTGATGGCTTGGTGGGCCCATGTAGACGCGTTTCTCGTTTCTGCTCTCAAGTTATAACGCTGCTCGAGAAGTGGAACCCGGAACGGATGGGCGCAACGTTCGACCCGTTCCCCGCCTGTGAGTCTTGACACAACCGGCCACTGGGCCATAATCCGTTCCAGCGCTCTGATCTGCTGGTCATGGACCCGCACGGAGCGTGTCCCCGGCGTTCCGGCCTCGGGCACCTCGACGCACCCCGGGAGGGTGACTCCGTATGAGTGCAATCGTGTCTACCGCACTACCATTAGCGGCAACGTTTAAAGATCAGGTGTCGCAGAGCTCGTTCCTGTTCGACGTCTTCTATGCGCTGGCCACGGTCTGCTTGCTGTTCATCGTCGGCGCCGTGGCCCTCATCGACGCGGGACTGGTCCGGCGCAAGAACGTTCTTGACACGTGGATCCAGAAGATCGTCTGCGCCCTAATCGGGGCTGGCGCGATGGCCATAGTCGGTTACGCGATCTGGCAGATCCAGTTCTACCAGGCCCTTGCGATCCCCCACCCGGTGTCGCAGGCAATCAAGGACTGGTGGCTGTTCGGCGCGAACGTCACGACCTTCTCCCAGAAACTGGACCCCGCGGTCTCGCCAGAGGCCGATGTCTTCCAGATCTTCTTAGCCTTCTTCATGGCCTATACCGCAGTCGCGGGATCGCTCCTGCACTCGGCCGGGTTGGAGCGGGTGAAGGCGGTTCCGATGTACATCATCAGCGCCGTCGCCGGCGGTCTGGTCATCCCGTTCGCCCTGTACCTGACGTGGGGCTCGGCCAGCCCCCTCACCAACCGCGGTGTCCACGACTTCATCGGGGTCTACTCCCTCTACATCGTCGTTGGCGTCTGGGCTCTGATCATCGCCTGGCGGGCCGGTCCTCGACTCGGGGCGTTCGTGTCGAGTCCGCGGACGATCGGGCCGGTTCCGCACGACCTCGGGCTCAGTGCCCTCGGGGTCGCGATCTTGATGTTCGCTGCGCCGTTCGCGTTCCTCGGCTGCGGGTACTTCATCCCCGACTCGGGCTACTACGGGATCTCCCTGACCACGAGCGGCTTCGGCATCGTGGTGCTGAACATCTTCATGTCCTACATCGGGGGCGGCCTCGGCGGGGCGATCATCGCCTACCGCACCCGAAACCCGATCATGGCGCTGATCGGAGTGGCCGCCGGCTACATCGGTGCGGGCGCCAGCCTCGACATCGCCAAGCCGTGGCAGATCCTGATCATCTCCTTCATCTCAGCCTTCGTCGTCTATGGGACGTACAAGCTCCTGTATGCAGTCAGGATCGATGACAAGAAGATCGTGCCGCTGGCTCTGGGTGGGGGCGTCTACGGCGCCCTGGTCGCCGGGCTCGTGGGCTGGGGGGCCAAGACCGGTGGCTACTTCGGTGCTACCGGGTCCTTCGCCCCGCAACACGCCACGATCAACCCCGGCTGGCAGGCGATCGGCGTCGTCGTCACGCTGGCGGTCGCCGGCATCAGTGGCTTGGTCGTGATCATCGGTCTGGAGAAGACCATCGGCTTGGCCGTGACCGAGGACCAGGAGGTGGAAGGGCTCGACGACGTCTACTGGGACGCGCCGCCGTCGCCCTACGCGGACCTGCAGCACCAGACCCGGTCGGCCCAGGAAGACAGCGATCTTGACCCCGAGCGACTGGCGGTCAGCGTCGACTAGAAAGCCCGTCGCGATCAGGTGGAGCTTCGACCCTGACCGGCTACTGCCCTGACCGGCCACCGCCCCAACGCGTCCGGGGCTGGTGGCCGGTTGGGGTCGAGCCACGTCCGGCGAACGGCGGCCGGTGGCCGGTGGCCGGCGAACGTGGTACCCTAGGGGGGTAGGGTTAGAATGAGCCCCAAGCGAGAGGGTCACGACGTGCCCGGCTACAGCGCTACCAAGGACGATCACCTCAAGCGGCTGCGTCGCGTCGAGGGCCAGGTCCGCGGCATCGCCAAGATGGTCGAGGACGACAAATACTGCATCGACATCCTCACGCAGGTGTCGGCCGCGACCAAAGCCCTGCAGTCGGTGGCTCTCAAGCTGCTCGACGACCACATGAGCCACTGCGTTGTCGACGCCGCCCGAGCCGGCGGGACGGAGCAGGAGGTGAAGCTCAAGGAGGCGTCCGAAGCCATCGCCCGCCTCGTCCGAAGCTGACCGGACGCATCACCACGGCCGGTGAGCCATGCCCGCCGGAGTAGGGAGAAAGTCATGAGCACCAGCACCTACGCAGTCAGTGGGATGACCTGCGCCCACTGCGTCTCCTCGGTCACCGAGGAGATCAGCGCTCTGCCAGGCGTCAGTGCCGTCGAGGTTGACCTCGACTCGGGTCGGGTCACTGTAGTCAGCGAGACCCCCCTGGCCGAAGGGAAAGTCCGCGACGCCGTCGAAGAGGCTGGCTACCAGCTGGTCTCCGCGTCATGAGCTCGTCTGACTACGCCCCGTCAGCAGCTGGCGTGACTGCCGCAGCGGGCAGCACCACCCCCACCAGTCCGCAGAGCCGAGTCGACCTGGCTATCACCGGGATGACCTGCGCGTCCTGCGCCCAGCGCATCGAGCGCAAGCTGAACAGGCTCGACGGCGTCACGGCCACCGTCAACTACGCCACCGAGCAGGCGCAGGTCAGCTATCCCGACGCCGTCACCACTGACGACCTGCTAGCTGTCGTCGCGGCTGCCGGCTACTCCGCGGCGCTGCCGGCCGTTCCCGGACGGGCAAGAGCAGCCAGCACGGAGCAGGACCCGACCCGAAGCCTGCGCGAACGGTTGATCGTCTCCGCCGTCCTCGGCCTGCCGGTGCTGCTTGTCTCCATGATCCCACCGCTGCAGTTCACCAACTGGCAGTGGCTGGCGCTGACCTTGGCCTCGCCCGTCGTCGTATGGGGCGCCTTGCCGTTCCACCAGGCCGCCTGGACCAACGCCCGCCATGGCGCCGCCACGATGGACACGCTCATCTCGGTCGGCACGCTAGCTGCCTGGCTGTGGTCGCTGTACGCCCTGTTCCTCGGTACCGCCGGTGAACCCGGGATGAAGATGAGTTTCGAGCTGACTGTCGCCCGTGGATCAACGCACGACGAGATCTACCTCGAGGTGGCCTCTGTCGTGACGGTCTTCCTGCTCGCGGGGCGGTACTTCGAGGCGCGCGCCAAGCGTCGCGCCGGAGCGGCGCTGCAGGCCCTGCTGGAGCTTGGGGCCAAGGACGTGGCCGTGTTGCGGCACGGCCAGGAGGTCCGGATCCCCATCGAGGACCTCGCCGTCGGTGACCTTTTCGTCGTCCGTCCCGGTGAGAAGATCGCTACCGACGGCCAGATCGAGGAGGGCAGCAGCGCTGTCGACGCGAGCCTGCTGACTGGCGAGAGCGTCCCGGTCGAGGTGGCCCCCGGCGACAATGTCACCGGCGCCACCGTCAACGCAGGCGGCCGGCTGCTGGTCAGGGCCACCCGCATCGGGGCCGACACCCAGCTGGCGCAGATAGGCCGGCTCGTCACCGATGCGCAGAACGGCAAAGCGGAGGTCCAGCGCCTGGCCGACCGGGTCAGCTCGGTCTTCGTCCCCGTGGTCATCGTTCTCGCGCTGGCCACGCTCGGAGTCTGGCTCGGCACTGGCCAGAACCCGAGCGCCGCCTTCAGTGCGGCCGTCGCGGTCCTGATCATCGCCTGCCCTTGTGCCCTCGGGCTGGCCACGCCAACCGCGCTGCTCGTCGGGACCGGTCGCGGCGCCCAGCTGGGCATCCTCATCAAGGGACCCGAGGTGCTCGAGAGCACCCGCCGGATCGACACCGTCGTGCTCGACAAGACGGGCACCGTGACGACCGGGCAGATGACGCTCCAGCAGGTCGTGACTGCCGAGGGCAGTACCGAGGCCGAGGTCCTGCGCATCGTCGGGGCGCTGGAAGCCGGCTCCGAACACCCCATTGCCAGGGCGATCGCCCGCACTGCGCAAGAGCGGTTCGGCGGCCTTGCGACGGTCGAGGACTTCACCAACCACCCGGGCCTGGGGGTACAGGGACTGGTCGAGGGCCACGTGGCCGTCGCTGGTCGACCGGCTCTGCTCCAGCAGCTGAAGGTCGCGCTGCCGGCCGAGCTGGCCGTGGCCAAGGAGGCCGCACAGGCGCAGGGACGCACCGCGATCGTCGCTGCCTGGGACGGTCGCGCCCGGGCCGTCCTCGTCGTCGCCGACACCATCAGGGCAACCAGCGCCGAGGCCGTCGCGCAGCTCCTGCACCTAGGGTTGACGCCGGTGCTTCTCACCGGCGACAACGGCGCCGCTGCCCGAGCTGTCGCGGGCACCGTCGGCATCGCAGAGGTCATCGCCGAGGTCCTACCAGCGCAGAAGGTCGAGCAGATCACGCGGCTGCAGGGTCAAGGCAGGGTGGTGGCGATGGTCGGGGATGGCGTCAACGATGCGGCTGCGCTCGCCCAGGCCGACCTGGGCCTGGCTATGGGCACCGGCACCGACGTCGCCATCGAAGCAAGCGACCTGACCCTTGTCAGCGGCGACCTGCGCGCGGTTCCAGATGCGATCCGGCTCGCCCGAAAGACGCTCAAGACGATCAAGACAAACCTGTTCTGGGCGTTCGCCTACAACGTCGCAGCCCTTCCGCTGGCTGCCCTCGGCCTGCTGAACCCGTTGCTGGCAGGCGGTGCGATGGCGCTGTCGAGCGTCTTCGTCGTCAGCAACAGCCTCCGGTTGCGTACGTTTCGCGGCCACGCCCGGTGATGCAACCGGCCAGCTGACCGACTCGGCGTCAGCTGATAGGTAGAGCCAGCCGTACAGCCAGCCGCCACCCGTGCCGATGTACCGCTCATGCGCCCGCACTCGTCTCGACGTTGGCGCGCGGCCGTGGCCACGTCGGTGGCCGTGTCCTCATTCGGCGCGCTGGTCGTGCTCGGACCGTCTACGGGCGCGTTCGCGACGGGCTTGCCGCCGGCGGAGGCCGCGCCGTCGAGCCTGGAGGCGTTGCGCGCCGAGGTCGCCCTGACGGGTGACCGGCTAGCGGCTGCGGCCGTCGCCTATGAGCAAGGCCAGCTGCGGCTGAACGTCCTGGTACAGCGCAAGTTTTCTACCGGGCGCACGGTCGAGCAGCTCCAGGCCCAGTCCCAGGCCGCCCGGCAGCGGGTCTTCGCCCTGGCCAACTCGCTCTACCGCAACCCGGTCAGCCCTGCGCTGAGCGCGATGCTCGCCGGCAACATCGACGCCGCCAGCGACTACCTCTACCTCCGGCGCAGTCTTGGCCAGAGCAGCTTGGACCGGCGCAGGGACGTGACGCTGCTGACGACGCAGGCCGCCAGCACCCAGGTCCTGCTGCAGCAACAGGACGAGGCCGCGGCTGCCGCTATCCGCTTGCAGGCTCAGCTCGACGAGGACCTGAGCCGGTTGCAGGCCGACGCACAGGTGACCCAGCTCCGGCTGCAGGCTGCGGTCGCTGAGCTGCGTCGTCTCGAGCAGGCGGCGGCCGTCCGCGTCTTCGGTGCGGCGGTCGACGGACCGCCGTGCGCGGGTCCGGTCCCGGCCGACGCCATCAACGGCTTCTTGCCGGCCGGCTCACTGTGCGAACTGAAGAGCGCACCCGGGCAACGGCTGACAGCCCCCGCGGCCCGCGCGTTTGACGCGATGAGCGCCGCGTTCGCCGCCTCGCTGCGCCAGAACCTGTGCGTCGCCGACTCCTACCGCGACTATGCCGCTCAGGTCGAAGTGTTCCGGCGCAAGCCGAACCTCGCCGCCACCCCGGGTCGCAGCCTGCACGGCTGGGGTCTGGCGGTCGACCTGTGCGGCGGGGTGCAGCAGTACGGCTCGCCGCCTTACCTGTGGCTGAAGCAGAACGCCGCCGGGTTCGGGTTCGTCCACCCCGACTGGGCCGAACCTGACGGGAGCAAGCCCGAGCCCTGGCACTGGGAGTTCACCGGCTGACGCTCCGCTGTGCGCGTTCGCGGCTACCCGGCGTCGGGTTGGCAGCGGGGGAACGCCACGATGTTGGTCGTCGGCAAGGGGTTGGTCGTCGGCAGCGGTTTGAGCGTCGGCACGCACTCAGGTCCCTTCGGCTGACCCCACAACCAGCCTTGTGCCTGGACGGACAGGCCCTGCAGTGCCGCCAGCTGAACGTCGGTCTCGACGCCCTCGATGATGCACGGGATATCGAGCTCGTGAGCCATTGAGGCGATGCCGTGGACGATCGCTGTGTGGGTGCGCTGGTCAGGCAGGCCAGCGGTGAAGGAGGCGTCGACCTTGAGTGCGTCGACCGGCAGGGTGGTCAAGTTCTGCAGGGTGGCGTAGGCGGTACCGAAGTCGTCGATCGCGATCCGGACACCTTGGTCCCGCAGGCTCTTGAGCTCAGCAAGGGCGGACGGTCCAGCGCTCAGGATGGACGACTCGGTGATCTCCAGAACAAGCCGGGCTGGGTCGAACCGGTGGCGTCGCAGGGCCTGTTCGATGCGGCTGCGCAGGTCCCGCCCGGTCAGCTCACGCGCGCTGACGTTGACGGCAAGGCTCATGTGTCTGGGCCAGGTCTGGGCTGCGTCCAGGGCCAGGCGCAGAACCCGGTCACCGAGCGCCTCGGCCAGGCCCGCGCCCTCTGCCGCGAGAATGGACGGTAGGGCCGGCAGGATCCGCCCGTCGGCGTTTCGCAGCCGCATCAGGGCCTCGGCGCCGACCACGGTGGCGCTGTCCACGTCCACGATCGGCTGGAAGACCAGCGCGACCCGGTCGAGGCGCAGGCCGTCTCGTACCGCCTGCTGGAGCACCTGCCGGGCTTCGGTGCGGTCACGCAGATCCGCATCGAAGACGTCGTGGCGGTCCCGGCCCCTTTCCTTTGCCCGGTACATGGCTGCGTCGGCGCGGCGCAACAGCCGGTCGGGCTGCGCGTCCGGCTCGTGGGCGAGGTCCACGCGGGCGATCCCGATGCTGGCAGACACCGTGAGGAAAGTTTCGCCGGCCGTGACCTGACGGCGTATTACCCGCAGCAAGCGGTCAGCCACCAAGCGCAGGTATTCCAGCCCGTCGTCCTGCTCGAGCAGGATGACGAACTCGTCGCCCCCGACGCGGGCGACGGTGTCGGTGGGCCGCAGCGCGTGCTGCAGGTCGCCGGCGATGGCGATGAGCAGCTGATCCCCGACGTCGTGCCCGGCCTGGTCGTTGATGGGCTTGAAGCCGTCGAGGTCGATGAAAAGAGCTGCCACGCTGGTGCCCGCCCCGCGGCCCGACGTGGCGACGGTGAAGGCGCGTTCACAACGCTCCAGCAGCAACCGGCGGTTCGGTAGTCCGGTGAGCTCGTCGTGCAGAGCGAGCTCGGTGAGCCGGCGCTCTGCCTCGCGCCGCGCGGTGATGTCCTCGATCTGGGCGAGCAGGACCCGCTCGCCGTCGTGCTCGGTGATCCACGACAGCGCGACCAGGCCCCACAACGCGCGGCCATGGGCGTCGCTCAGGGCCATCTCGGCGCGCAACTGGCCGGCGCCGGCCTGGACGAGCTCGAGGATGCGTTGCTGGTCGAGTTGGTCGTCGAAGCGGGACGCGAGCGGCAGTCCGATGAGTTCCTCGCTCTGCCGGCCGAGCAGATCAGTCAGGGTGGTGTTGACGCGCAGGATGGCGCCGCTGGTGTCGACGAGGAGCTTGCCGTTGAGCCCCTCGTCGAAGACCCGGCGGAAGCGGTCCTCGCTGGCGCGCAGAGCGCTCTCCGCGGCGCGCATTGCGGTCACGTCGTGGCAGGCGGCGACCGCGCCGACGATCTCCCCCTGCGGGCCGAAAATTCGCCGGGAGTGGGCGATCAGCCGCTGTGGCGCCCGACCATCGTCGGTCACGACGCAGAGCTCGCTCTCCCGCACCTCACCTTCGACCAGAGCTCGCGTCAGCGGGGTCTCTGCCCGGTTCATCTCCCGGCCGTCCGGGTGGGTGACCCGCATCCCGCCGGGGGCATCCAGGGGCGTGTCGTCGGCCATGCCGTGCATGTCCCGGGCCTGTTGGTTGATCATGGTGAGAGCTCCGGCGGCGTCGCAGGCGAGGACAGCGACGTCCATCGTGTCGAACAACGTCGACAGGAACGCCTCCCGCTCGACAAGGGTGTCCGTAAGAGCTTGCAGGGCCTCGGCAGCCCGCTTCTGCTCCCGCTGGTCCACGGCAAACCCGACGATGCGTTGCGGATGCCCGTCGGAGTCGCGCAGCGTCACCTCGCTGCATTGCACCGGGACCGGTGACCCGTCTCGGGCCCGGGCCTGCCGTTCGCTGGAGTGGCCGTCCACCCGGCCGTCGAGCAGCTGCTGACGGGCCTCGGCGACAGCGGGCATCGAGTCAGGGTGGGTCAGGTCGGTGGTCTTGAGCTCCAGCAGCTGGCCCGCGTCGTAGCCCAACATCTTGGCCAGCGCGTCGTTGACGGCCAGGATGGTGCCGTCCGGCCGGCTCTCGACGATGCCGATGGGGGAGGCGGCGAACAGCGTCGCGAGGCGATGCCGCTCGTCGTCCGCAACTGCCTGCACTACGGCGCGCCGGCGA
>JANLPD010000385.1:0-8567 GCA_031367045.1 Frankiales bacterium
CTCGTGCAGCTGGGTGGTCACGTCGAGGCGGTCGTGGACCTGCGCGACGATTGCCTTGACGGTGCGGGTCGTGTGCTTGACCAGGACCCGCTGTCCGGTGCCGAGCGGCGTCTCTGACATCCAGCAGATCGTCGCGTCGAAGCTGGCCGTCAGCTCGGGCAGGTCGTCTGCGGCCACCAGCATGTCGCCCCGGCTGACGTCGATCTCCGCTGCGAGGCGCACGGTCACGGCCTGCCCGGCAACGGCGACCTCGAGCGGCCCGTCGAACGTGTCGATACCCGCGACCGTGGTGCTGCGACCCGACGGGAGGGCTGTCACGGCGTCGCCCACCCGCAGCGTCCCGGTGGCGAGGGTCCCGGCATAGCCGCGGTAGTCGGGGTGCGCGAGCGTCTGCGGGCGCAACACGTATTGCACCGGGAAGCGTGCGCCGCGAAGGGCCGCACCGGTGCGATCGACGTGGACCGTCTCGAGCAGCTCGAGGAGCGCGGGTCCGTCGTACCAGGGGGTCTTGTCGCTCCTGTCAACAACGTTGTCGCCGTGCAGCGCGGCGACCGGGACGGCCTGGACGTCGGGGATGTCGAGGTGGGCGCCGTCGCAGAAGGCCTTGAAGTCAGACACCACCGCGTCGTAGCCGGCCTGGTCGAAGTCGATGAGATCCATCTTGTTGACCACGAGCACCAGGTGCGGCACCCGAAGGAGCGCGGACAGCGAGGCGTGCCGCCGGGTCTGCTCCACGACGCCCTTGCGCGCATCGACGAGGACGAGCGCGAGGTCGGCGGTCGAGGCGCCCGTGACCATGTTGCGGGTGTACTGCACGTGGCCAGGGGTGTCCGCGACGATGAAGCTGCGACGTGCCGTCGAGAAGTAGCGATAGGCAACATCGATCGTGATGCCTTGCTCCCGCTCGGCCCGTAGGCCGTCGGTGAGCAGCGCCAGGTCGGTGTGGGCGTTGCCCCGGTCGGCGCTCGTGCGCTCGACGGCCTCGAGCTGGTCGGCGAAGACCGACTTGCTGTCGTAGAGCAGCCGACCGATGAGGGTGGACTTGCCGTCGTCGACAGACCCGGCAGTGGCGAAGCGAAGCAGATCGACCATGGCTAGAAGTACCCCTCCTTCTTGCGGTCCTCCATGGCGGCCTCGCTGGCCCGGTCGTCGGCCCGGGTTGCCCCGCGCTCGGTGATCCGGGTGACGGCCACCTCGGCGATCACCTCCAGAGGGGTGCTCGCCGTAGAGGCAACCGCTCCGGTGCAGGAGGCGTCGCCGACGGTGCGGTAGCGCACGACGCGGGTCGTCACCTTCTCGCCGTCGCGCGGCACGCTGAACGGCGTGACGCCAAGCAGCATGCCGTCGCGCTCGAACACCTCGCGCTCGTGCGCGTAGTAGATGTCGGGCACGGCGATGGCCTCTTGGGCGATGTAGCGCCAGACGTCCAGCTCGGTCCAGTTCGACAGCGGGAAGACCCGGATGTGCTCGCCCGGGCCGTGCCGGCCGTTGTAGAGGTCCCAGAGCTCGGGGCGCTGGTTCTTGGGGTCCCACTGGCCGAAGGAGTCGCGAAAGGACAAGAAACGCTCCTTGGCGCGGGCCTTCTCCTCGTCGCGACGGGCCCCGCCGAAGACGGCGTCATACCTGCCCTCGCTGATCGCGCGCAGCAGCGTCGTGGTCTGCAGCGGGTTGCGCAGGCCGCCCGGCACCTCGCGGATGCGGCCGGCGTCGATGTCGTCCTGCACCATGGCGACCACCAGGCGCGCGTCGAGCTCCTGGGCCCGCCGGTCGCGGAAGGCGAGCACCTCGTCGAAGTTGTGGCCGGTGTCCACGTGGACGAGCGGGAACGGGATCTTGGCTGGCCAGAAGGCCTTCTCGGCCAGCCGGAGCATGACGATCGAGTCCTTGCCGCCGCTGAACAGCAGCGCCGGACGCTCGAACTCCGCGGCGACCTCGCGCATCACGTGGATGCTCTCGGCCTCAAGGACATCGAGCTGGTCATCGAGCTGGTTGCGGTCGGGCTGGACGGTCCTCACCCGAGGCCTCGCTCGCGCAGGACGCCAAGCAGCTGCTCGACCGACTCGTCGAGGGTCTGCTCGTGGGCGCGCACCACGGCGTCCGGGTGCTGCGGCGCCTCGTAGGGCGCGTCGACACCGGTCAGGCCGGTGAGCTCGCCGGACTTCTGCTTGGCGTAGAGGCCTTTTACGTCGCGGGCGCTACACACCTCGACAGGGGTGGCGACGTGAACCTCCAGGAAGCTCACGCCGCGCGCCTCGTGCAACGCCCGGACGGCCGCCCGGGTCTCGGCGAAGGGGCTGATGACGCCCGCCAGCACGAGCACGCCGTGCTTGGCCAGCGTCGCGGCGACCCAGCCGATGCGCAGCACGTTGGTGTCGCGGTCCGCGCGGGAAAAGCCCAGGCCCTTGGACAAGAAGTCGCGCACCTCGTCGCCGTCGAGCACCTCGACCCGGCCCGGCAGCCGCTTGGCCAGCGCGGCGGCCAGCGTGCTCTTGCCGGCGCTCGGCAGACCGGTCAGCCAGATCGTCGCGCCGCTTCGCCCGGGCTGGTCAGCGGGCGGCTGCTGCCGCTCGTCGAGCGCTGTCACGTGGTCCTCCGATGTGCTCTGCGGACGCTGGGTCCGGCATCGCCTGTGCTCTGCCCCGGACAAGCAGGTGTCCTTGTCCGGCGGCGATGCCGCGTGACCGACGGGCCGGTCTCGATCGTTCCACAGGGATACACGGGGCTGCCAGCGGAGCCTGTGCGATCCTTGTCAGTGTGCCCCTCCTGCTCACGTCGCGCCGTCACGTGGACCTCAAGCGCACGAGCAGCGCGGTCTGTTCCGCCGGCTGACTCCCCGCCCCATCCGGTCGCACGACCTCCAGGAGACACGCATGCCCGCCCCTCGCGGACAGGGCCAGTGGGCGCTCGGCTACCGAGAGCCCCTCAACGCCAACGAGCAGGCCAAGAAGGACAGCGACCCGCTGACAGTCAGGCAGCGGGTGCTCGACATCTACAGCAAGCAGGGGTTCGACTCCATCGACGGGGCCGACCTACGTGGTCGGCTGCGCTGGTACGGCCTGTACACGCAGCGCGCGGAGGGGATTGCCGGCGGCAAGACCGCCATCCTTGCGCCCGAGGAGCTCGAGGCGCCGTACTTCATGCTGCGGGTCCGCCTCGACGGTGGCCAGCTCACCGGACCGCAGCTGCGGACGATCGGCGAGATCGCCACCGAGCTGGGCCGTGACGTCGCCGACGTCACCGATCGGCAGAACATCCAGCTGCACTGGATCCGGATCGAGGACGTCCCGCAGATCTGGGAGCGCCTCGAGGCCGTCGGCCTCGGCACCATGGAGGCCTGCGGCGACACGCCTCGCGTGATCCTCGGCTGCCCCCTGGCCGGCGTCGACGGGGCGGAGGTGATCGACGGCCGCAGCGCCGTCGAATCGGTGGTCAAACGCTTTGTCGGCGACCCGGCGTTCGCCAACCTGCCGCGCAAGTTCAAGACCTCGATCAGCGGGTGCGCCGCGCACTGCACCAACCACGAGATCAACGACGTCTCCTTCGTCGGCGTCGTGCATCCCGAGCTCGGCCCCGGCTACGACCTTTGGGTCGGTGGCGGCCTGTCCACCAACCCAAAGCTCGGCCTGCGCCTCGGCGCATTCGTCGAGCCCGACCGGGTGGAGGAGGTCTGGGCGGGGGTCTGCTCGGTCTTTCGCGACTACGGCTACCGCCGCTCCCGGATGCACGCCCGGCTGAAGTTCCTGCTGGCGGACTGGGGTCCGGAGAAGTTCCGCGAGGTAATGGAGGCGGAATACCTCACGGCGCCGCTCCCACACGGTCCCGCTCCGGCCGCTCCGCCGACCCAGGACCGCGACCACGTGGGCGTCGGCGCGCAGCCGGACGGCAACCACTGGGTCGGCGTCGTCCCGCGAGCTGGTCGCACGAGCGGCCGCCAGCTGCAGCGCATCGCGGATCTGGCTGCCGTGCACGGAAGCGGCCGGGTAGCCACGACAGCCCAGCAGGGCCTGATCGTCCTTGACGTAGCGCCCGCCTCGGTCGAATTGCTCGTCGCAGCCCTTGAGGCCGAGGACCTGCGGGTCCGGCCGTCCCGCTTTCGCCGGGGGACGATGGCCTGCACCGGGCTGGAGTTCTGCAAGCTGGCGATCGTCGAGACCAAGGCGCGCGCGGTCGACCTCTACACGGCGCTCGAGGAGCGCCTGCCTGGCTTCGACGAGCCGCTGACCATCAACGTCAACGGCTGCCCCAACTCCTGTGCGCGGTTTCAGACCGCCGACATCGGCCTGAAGGGCTCGATCGTCGACGGCGAGGAGGGCTTCCAGGTCCACCTCGGCGGCCGGCTGGGCGAGGACGCCGGCTTCGGCCGCAAGTCCCGCGGTCTCAAGGTCACCGGTGAGGGCGCCGTCGACTACGTCGAGCGGCTCTTGCGGTCCTACCTGGACAGCCGCGAGCCCGGCGAGCGCTTCGCGACGTGGGCGCGCCGGGCGCCGGAGTCCCAGCTCCGGTGACCGAGCGTGCTGCGCCGCTGTACTGCCCCTACTGCGGTGACGAGCGGCTACGCCCGTGGGGCGATCATCCCGACCAGGGACCCGGCCAGTGGCACTGCGAGGACTGCTTGCGGGTCTTCACCCTGCGGTACGCCGGGACAACCGGCGCCGCGGACTGACCCTGGGCAGCAGGTCAGACGTGTAGGCCGCACTCGGTCTTGGCCTGCCCGGACCACCGACCGCTTCGAGGGTCCTGCCCCACCGCGACGCGGTGGGTGCAGGGGGCGCAGCCGATAGAGGGGTAGCCGTCGTACGCCAGCGGGTTGACCAGGACACCGTGCTCCGCGACGTAGGCGTCGACGTCGGCCTGGGTCCACGCGGCGAGCGGGTTGACCTTCACCTTCTGGCGCTTGGCGTCCCACTCCACCACGCCGGCGTCGCGGCGCGTGACGGACTCATCGCGGCGCACGCCGGAGCCCCACGCGGTGAACTCCACGAGCGCCCGCTCCAGCGGCTCGACCTTGCGCATCGCGCAGCAACGCCCAGGGTCGCGGTCCCACAGCTGCGCACCGTGGGCCTGGTCCTGCTGGCTCACGGTCAGCAGCGGCAAGACGGTGCGGACCTCGACGCCGTAGGACGCGGCGACAGCGTCCCGGGTGCCGATGGTCTCGGCGAAGTGGTAGCCGGTGTCCAGGAACAGCAGCGGGATCGCCCTGTCGACGGTGGAGACGAGATGGGCGAGCAACCCGTCCCCCATGGACGACGCGACGGCGAAGCTGCCCGGGAACGTGTCGGCGGCCCAGCGCAGGACCTGCTGCGCGGTGGCGCCCTCGAGGTCGCGTCCAGCCCGGTCGGCAAGCTCGGGCAACCCGGTTGTCGTCTCCACGCCTCCTGCAACCTTCGACAACGGCGATGTCATCCCGCAGGTGCGCCCGTGGAAGGCTCGGCCGTGTGGTGCACCCGTCCGTCCAGCGCAGCGCCGGCGCTGGCCGCATGAGTGAGCCGGTGCCGGCGCTCGTGACCCTGCACCTGTGGCGGGTCGCGGCGGTCTCGGTGCCCCGGGCGCTGCTGCGCATGGGCACCGACCGTGGTGCGGTCCGGCGGCTGCCTGGGGTCCGCTTCGCCAAGCTGCTGGGCACCGGGGACGGCCGTACCTTCACGGTGCGTGACGCCGACCTCACCCGCTACGGCCTGCTGACAACCTGGGCGTCGGCCGGGGACGCCGCCGCCTTCGACGGCTCAGCAACCGCCCGGGGATGGGCCCGGATCGCGACAGAGTCGTTCCGCGCCGACCTGGCCCCGCTCGCGACCAAGGGCCGGTGGTCCGGCCGCGAGCCCTTCGGCAGCCCCGTGCCACGACGTCACGAAGGACCGGTCGCCGCGCTCACCCGGGCCCGGCTGACCACTCGCAAGGCGGCGCGGTTCTGGGCCGCCGTGCCCCCTGTGAGCGCCGCGCTGCAGCAGCAGCCGGGGCTGCTCGCCGCGCTCGGCATCGGCGAGGCGCCGGTCGGCTTGCAGGGCACGTTCAGCCTGTGGTCCTCACCGGCTGCCCTGCGTGAGTTCGCCCACCGCGACGCCGCCCACCTCGAGGTTGTCCGGCGCACCGCCGAGGAGCGGTGGTACGCCGAGGAGCTGTTCGCCCGCTTCGCGGTGCTGGGCACCTCGGGCACCCTCGACGGGCGGGATCCGCTCGCGTGACGACCGTGCGGCGGTGGTCCCGCGACGAGCTCGCCGCGGGGCGCGACGAGCTGCTCGACGTCTACGCCGAGGCGATGGGGGTCGACCCCAGGACGGCCCGCTCGCGCCGACCGATCCTGCTGGCCCACCTGGATCGCCGTGGGTTGCGCGCTGTGGCGGCCTACGACGGGGAGCGGCTCGTCGGCGTGGGCTACGGCTACCTCGGCGACGCCGGCCAGTGGTGGCACGACCGGGTTCGCGCTGCCGCGGGTGAGGAGGTAGCGACGAAGTGGCTGGACGGCTCCTTCGAGGTCTGCGAGCTGCACGTCCGGCCGGCGTATCAGGGCACCGGCCTCGGTCGCGAGCTGCTGCACGAGCTGCTCGTCGAGCAGCCGGCCGCCACGGCGGTCCTGTCCACCCCGGACCACGAGACCCGGGCGCGGGCTTTCTACCGGGCCGGTGGGTGGGTCGACCTGGTGCGCGCACTGGTCTTTCCCGGCGACTCGCGGGAGTTCGCTGTGCTGGGTCTGCGGCTGCCCGCCGGGCTCGGCCCCGATCTGCGCCCCTAGTCTCGGCTGGTGCCCCGCAGCAATCCACGAGACAGCGTCGTCGTCGTCGGAGCGGGCCACAACGCACTGGTTGCTGCCTGCTACCTGGCCCGCGATGGGCTGGCCGTCGAGGTGGTCGAGCGGGACACCGTCGTGGGCGGTGCCGTAAGCACCGTCGAGCGCATTCCCGGCTACCGGATGGACCGCGGCTCGAGCGCCCACGTGATGGTCCGGCACACCGGCATCGTCGAGGACCTCGCGCTGGACCAGGTCGGCCTGCACTACCAGGACCTTGACCCGTGGGGGTTCGCGCCGTTCGGCGGCGATGGGGAACAGGTCGGCATCACCTTCCATGTCGACCTCGACCGGACCTGCGCGTCCATCGAGGCCGTCTGCGGGACGCGCGACGCCGACGCCTACCGTGCCTTCGCACTGGACTGGTCCGCCCGCAACGTCCGCGTCTTCGAGGCCTTCCAGGGCCCGCCGACCGGCCGGCACCTCGGCCGCACCCTCTGGGGCGTCGGCAAGTCCACCGGCCTCGACGGTCGCGAGCTGTCGCGCCAGTTCCTGACTTCGGGCGACCAGCTGCTCGACGAGCACTTCGACGACGAACGGCTCAAGACCGCGCTGGCCTGGATGGGCGCGCAGTCCGGCCCGCCTACCCACGAGGTAGCGACGGCGGACCTCGTGGGCTGGAACACCGTCATGCACCTGCGGGCGCCGGGCCACCCCAAGGGCGGCAGCGGGATGCTCAGCGACGCGCTGGCCCGCCGCCTCACGTCGTACGGCGGACGGGTGCGGCTCGGGGACGGCGCGGCAGCCATCACGACCGCCTCCGGGCGGGTCACCGGGGTGCTCACCGCCTCGGGCGAGCACCTGCCTGCTGACACCGTCGTCGCAGGCTGTCACGTCCTGACCACCCTGGACCTGCTCGGTGACGACTGTCCGGCCGCGCTGCGCGACCGGGCCCGGACGATCCGGGTCGGCAACGGCATCGGCATGGTGGTGCGGCTGGCGACGAGCGCGCTGCCGGCCTACCCGTCGGCGACGCCGGAGACCTACCGGTCGCTGCAGCTGATCGCGCCGTCCCGGCAGGCGCTGCGCCGGGCCCACGGCGAGTTCTCCGCCGGCCTGCCGCCGACCAAACCGGCCGCCCTCGCGATGACCTTCAGCGCGTTCGACGACACCGTGGCTCCGCCTGGCAAGCACAACGTGACCGTGTGGGGGCAGTGGCATCCCTACGAGCTCTCCAACGGGGAGGACTGGGACGCCATCCGCGAACGCGAGGGCGACAAGCTGGTCGCCGCGGTCGACGAGGTTGCTCCCGGCTTCGCCTCGTCGGTCGAGCAGGCTTACGTGCAGACGCCGCTGGACCTGGAGCGCGAGCTCGGTCTGCGGCAAGGTCAGGTCATGCACGTCGAGATGGCGCTCGACCAGATGTTTTTGTGGCGCCCGACCCCCGAGTTGTCCGGCTACCGCGTGCCGCCCGTCGGCGGTCTCTACCTGTGCGGCGCCTCCACCCACCCTGGCGGTGGCGTCTTCGGGGCGTCCGGCCGCTCTGCCGCCCGGGTCGCCCTCGCCGACCGCTCGCCTTCCCCGCTGTCCCGGGTCACCAGGCTGGTGCGCCGTGGCTGAGCTCTACGAAGTCATCCTGGTCGACGGGGAGACCCGCTGGACAGCCGGCTGGCTCGTCGACGAGGACACCGACCGGCTGCTCACGGTCGCGGACCGGGTGCTCGTCTTCCCGGGCCGCCCCGGCCTTGAGCACTACGCCCAGGAGCACGGGCTCGAGATGCTCGACGACCAGCCCGACGAGATCGACCTCGACCTTGGCGGGTGGCTGCAGCACGGCAGTCCC
>JANLPD010000329.1:0-9028 GCA_031367045.1 Frankiales bacterium
GGACGAACTGCCACGGCTGGGTGTTGTGGACGCTCGGAGCGCACGTCGCCATGAAGACCAGGTGCTCCATCTCCCCGGCAGTGAGGGCGTCAGGAGTACTCAAGGTCTCAGCTCCAGGTGATCGATCTCGCACGTCGGGGCCCTGCCGTAGGTGGCGCCCTCGAGCTGGTAGGGCTCGAGCGGCAAGACCAGGTTGTCGTCGCCGTCCGGCGGACCCAGTTTGCCACGGGCCACAACGCGCCAGCCGAGGAGGAACAGCAACGGGCGCCGGCCGATGCCGACTGCCACGACCTGGCCGACCAGCTGGTCGGCCAGCACAGGGTCGTGCACTGTCACGAGAAGGCGTCCCTGGCGCATGCGCAGGTCGGCTGGGAGCAAAGTGGGGAGGGCGCGGGCGCTGCACGCGAGAAACCCACGGCGGCAGTGCGACAGCTTGTCGCGGCACGTGTCCTGTGACAGCACCGCGCCAGGCCTGCGCAACTGGAAGCTCACCGCCTCAGGATGCTGCCGGCCCGCGCGTCGCCATAGAGGCGGCCGTCCTTCCAGCTCGGGACCAAAGACCCGAGTCGAACCGGTATCGCAGGTGCGATGCTGAGTCGATGATCACGGTCTTTCTTGTCGACGACCACGAGGTGGTTCGCCGCGGCGTACGCGAGCTGCTCGACTCCGAGGACGACCTACACGTCGTGGGCGAGGCTGCCAGCGTTGAGGAGGCCCTTGTACGGGTACCGGCCGCGCGCCCACAGGTGGCGGTGCTGGACGTCCGGCTCCCAGACGGCAACGGGGTCGCGCTGTGCCGCGAGCTGCGCGACACGATGCCCGAGCTCGCCTGCCTGATGCTCACGTCGTTCGCCGACGATCAGGCGCTGCTGGATGCGGTGCTTGCCGGCGCCGCGGGCTACGTGCTGAAGGACGTGCGCGGAAACGACCTGGTGCAAGGCATTCGCACCGTTGCCGCCGGCGGGTCGCTGCTCGATCCCCGAGCGGCGTCGCTGGTGCTCGAAAGGCTGCGCTCTCCGAAGCCGCCGGATCCGTTGGAGCAGCTGTCTGAGCAGGAGCGCAAGATCTTGGCCCTCATCGGCGAGGGCCTGACCAACAGAGAGATCGCCGCCCGGTTGTTCTTGGCCGAGAAGACGGTGAAGAACTACGTCAGCAATGTGCTGGCCAAGCTGGGGCTGCAACGGCGCACACAGGTGGCCGTGCTGGCAACAGAGCTGCGGCAGGGCGGCAGCTAGTCCTAGAAGTTAGACCGGGACCTGCCACAGGAGCCGGGTGCCGTTGCCGGGCCCCGAGGTCACGCGCAGCGAGCCGCCGAGCTGTTCAGCCCGGCTGGCGAGGTTGCGCAGGCCGCTCCGGGCGCCTTCCTGGGCCATGCCGATGCCATCGTCCTCGACCCGCACCTGGAGCGTGCTGCCGCGCACCGCTACCAGGATCTCGACCTGGTTGGCATGCGCGTGCCGCGCAACGTTGGACAGTGCCTCGCGTAGCGTCGCGAGTGCGTGCTCTGCGATCTCGGGAGTGGCCAGGGTGTCGAGCAGCCCGTCCAGACGCAGCGCCGGCGCGAAGCCGAGTTGCTCGGTTGCCCCATCAATCACCGCCAGCAGCCGTGACCGCAGAGACGGTCGGCCAGCCAGCGGCGCCTGCAGGCCGTAGATGGTCGAGCGCAGCTCGCGGATCGTTCCGTCCAGCTCGTCCACCGCGCGGTTGACCCGGGCACCGGCCTCGGCGGGGTCCTGTTCGATCAGCCGGATGGCACTCTGCAGCTGCATCCCGGTGGCGAACAGCCGCTGGATCACCAGGTCGTGCAGGTCGCGTCCGATCCGGTCCCGGTCCTCGATGATCGCGAAGCGCTCGGCCTCCCGGCGACGCTTGGCGAGCTCGAGGACAACTGCCGCTTGCGCCCCGAAACCGGTCAGATCCACGGTGGCCGAGGGATCGGGACGCTGCTGCCACAGCGCGACGAGAACCCCGTGACCCGGCAGGCCGGACGGGCCGAGCGGCACGGCCGTACCCGAGAGCTCTTCGGTGGCGACGTCTTGCGCCCTACCGGTGGACAGGACGTCCATCAGCGGATCTGACAGCTGGCTCAGCAGCGCCAGGGCATCGCCCCCGCTGGACGCCTCGAGCTGCAGACCATCGTCCTGTGCAAACGTCACGAAGGCGACATTGGCCGCCAGCAGGTCACGGACCCGGTCCACGACGAGCGCGATGACCTCCTCGGGCTCGGTCCCGGACAGCAGCGACGTGGAGATCTCGCGGCCGGCCTCCATCCAGGCCCCGCGCCGCCGGCTCTCCTCGTACAGCCGGGCGTTCTGGACCGCGATGCCGGCAGCCACCGCCAGGGCTCCGACCACGCTCTGGTCCTCTTCGGTGAACTCCTGACCGTCGCGCTTCTCGGTGAGGTACAGGTTGCCGAAGACGGACTGCCCGACCCGTACCGGTACGCCGAGGAAGGTCCGCATCGGCGGATGGTGGGCAGGGAAGCCGGACGACGCGGTGTGGGCGGCAAGGTCGGACAACCTCAGGGCGCGCGGGTCACGGAGCAACAGGCCGAGCACGCCGCGTCCGGTCGGTGGTGGCCCGATGGTGGCGATCGTCGCATCGTCGATGCCGACGGTGATGAACGCGGACAGTCCGCGACCGCCTTCGTCCACGACCCCGAGGGCACCGTACTGCGCATCGACCAGCCGGACGGCCACCTCCACGATTCGGCGCAGCACCACCTTCAGGTCCAGGTCGGAGCCGACAGCGACGACAGCGGTCAGCAGGTGCTCGAAGCGCCCGCGTGCCTCGGCGACGGCGGAGTCGCGGTCGGAGTCGCGGTCGGCCCGGTCCGGCGGCTCGGAGGGCAGCGCGTCCGGGCGGGGGTGCCCGGCAGCGGGGTCCTTCGGCCCTGTCATCGGTGACCTTTCTCTCTACCTCGTCCGGGATCGTGATGATGCCATCGTTGCAGGCGACCGGAGGAGTTGCCCGATGAAGGGGAGACACCATGCGACGCAAGACTTTTGACGCCCTACTGTCAGCCGCTGGCCTGGTGGTTGCGACGGTTCTGCTCGCAGCTTCAGGGCTGCTGTTCTGGACCACCAACTTCATCGATGACAACGTGCGCACCCAGCTCGTCGCGCAGCGGATCTTCTTCCCGGTAGCGGGCTCAGCGGCCCTTGACGACCCGGCCGTGAAGCCCTACCTGCTCACCTACGCCGGGCAGCAGCTCAGCAACGGCGAGCAGGCCAAGGCCTACGCCGATCACTTCATCGCGGTGCATCTGGGTGAGCTGACCGGCGGCCAGACCTACTCCGAGCTCTCTGTTCAGGCCCAGAAGACCCCAAGTGACACGGCCCTGCAGCAGAAGGTGGCCACCGTGTTTCGTGGTGAGACGCTGCGCGGCCTTCTGCTCAACGCCTATGCGTTCGGGAAGATGGCGCAGGTCGCCTTCGTCGCCGCGTGGATCGCGCTGGGCACCGGCTTGGCCCTGCTCCTCCTGACGGTGCTTGGTGTGCTGCACACCCGCCGCACGTCCTACGACGTGAAGGTGCACGTCCCGGGGTGGCACCCCGAGCGCTTGCCCGCGAGCTGAGCAACGTGGTCAAGGGCAGCATCCCGACAGGGGTGCTGCCCTTCGCCATGGGTTGCTCATGCTCGTGTTCGTGCTTGTGCTCGCGGGGGGGCCGGAACTGGGCGGGTTGAGTGGATAGAACTTGTGAAGCGATTCACGGTCGCGAGTCGGCACGCTGGGTAGGGATCGACCGCTTGGGCAAGTCCGCCTTGGTGGCAAAGCTCAGCTGATCCTCCCGGTCGGCACCAGGTGATTCGTATCTCAAATCCCCCTGGAGACCAAGATGTCGGATAAGAACAAGGGACTGGACGAGCTGGCCAGTACAAATCAGCACAGAACGTAAGTTTGGCAAGTTGTCAGTACGGCTCCAGCTCAAGGCGGCGACGGGCGGACGAGCGTCGCCCGCGCCGTCGGTCGCTAGTGCGCTTCCTCATGATCTGCCACGTCCTCTGAAGAGAGTGTCCGTCTATGCCAGTCAGCACCCACCCATGTGTCGGAGCGACGGCTGTGGCTACCGCCCCTCGCGGCGCCGTTGACACGACTCCACGTCGGAGCGACACCTTCGGACCGCTGAGCATCGCAATGCTGAGCACCTACCCGCCTACGCAGTGCGGCCTGGCGACGTTCAGCGCTGCCCTGCGAGAGCAGCTGATCCGGTCGACCGGGTCGGTCGGGGTCGTCCGGGTCGTGGACCACGTCGAGACCCACCCAGGGCCCGAGGTGGTAGCGCATCTGGTGAACGGCTCCTCCGAAAGCGCCGGCAGAGCGGTGCAGCACCTGAACAGCTTCGACGCTGTAGTGGTCCAGCACGAATACGGCATCTACGGCGGGCCCGACGGGTGCGACGTGGTTGACATCGTCGAGGCACTCACAGTGCCGAAGATCGTCGTGTTCCACACGGTCCTGCAAGATCCAACGGCGCGGCAACGCCGGATCCTAGAACGGCTTCTCGGCTGCGCCGATGTCGTCGTGACAATGACCGAGACGGCGCGACGAAGGTTGCTCGACAGTTACGGTGCCGACCCGTCGCAGGTCACGATGATCCCGCATGGGGCTATCGACCACGGCGCCATCGGTACCCGACGTCGAACCACTGGTCGACCACTCATCTTGACGTGGGGCCTGCTGGGGCCAGGAAAAGGGATCGAGTGGGCGATCGACGCCATGGCAGGTCTGCGTGATCTGCAACCGCGCTACCTGGTCATCGGTAAGACCCATCCCAAGGTGCTCGAGCGCTCAGCCGAGGACTACCGCAACAGTCTGCTGAGGCGGGCTGAGCTGCGTGGGGTCAGCGACCTCGTCGAGCTCGATGACAGCTACCTGGCGGTCGACGAGCTCGCCCGCCTGGTGGCGAGGGCTGACGTGGTTCTGCTGCCGTACGACTCCCGCGAGCAGGTCACGTCGGGAGTGCTCATCGAGGCGGTGGCGGCGGGGTGCCCGGTTGTCTCGACGGCATTTCCGCACGCGATCGAGCTGCTGTCCGACGGACCAGGACTGGTGGTGCCACAACGGGACCCGATGGCGCTGCAGCAGGCGCTGCGCCGGGTGCTGAGTGAGCCCGGGCTCTCCGACGCGATGGCAGCCCACGCTGCACATAAGGCGCCAGGACTTCTTTGGGGAGCCGTCGCGGGACAATACCGGCAGATCGCTGAAGCTCTGGTGGCAACCGCCTCCTACGCTTGATCATGACCTTCCCTCCGCCGCCTTTCACCCACCTGCGTCGGCTCACCGACGGCGGCGGTCTCTACGAGCATGCAAAGGGGACCACGCCGCGGAGGGAGCACGGCTACTGCCTCGATGACGTCGCGCGGGCCTTGGTCGTCGTCAGCCGCGAGACAGATCCGGGCCAGGCCGATCTGCGGGAGCAGTATCTGGACTTCGTACTGGCGGCCCAGACTGGTGATGGCCGGTTCCGCAACCGGCGGGGCGCCGACCTGAGCTGGCAGGACGAGCCGTCGGTCGAGGACTGCTGGGGCCGGGGCCTGTGGGGATTGGGTGCGGTCGTGTCAGGCGACTCAGAGACCTGCCGGCGCGAGGAGGCGTTGGTGGCGTTCGAGCGCGGTGCCCGTTGGCGGTCACCCTGGTCGCGAGCGATGGCCTTTGCGGCCTTAGGGGCCGCAGAAGTCCTCGGCGTACTGCCTGAACACAGTGGGGCACGGGACTTGATCGCCGCGGCTGCCGAGAGGATCGGCGTCCCCACCGGGCGGGACGCCTGGCCCTGGCCTGAGGATCGCCTGACCTACGCCAATGCTGCTGTCCCGGAGGCCTTGCTGGCGGCGGGCGCCGCCCTGCCGGATCCGTCCTGCCTGGCGAGCGGGCTGCAGCTCCTCGGCTGGCTCCTCGAGACGCAAACTCGCGACGGCCATCTGTCCGTTGCACCGGTCGGGGGTTGGGGTCCTACTGACATGGCTCCCGCCTTCGACCAGCAGCCCATCGAGGTAGCGGCCCTTGCCGACGCGTGTGCCCGGGCGTACCACCTGACCGGAGATCAGCGGTGGGCCGACGGGATCGAGCTCGCCGCCGCCTGGTTCCTCGGCGCGAATGACGCGGCCACACCCTTGTACGACGCTGCCAGCGGCGGCGGCTGTGATGGACTGGAGCCCCACGGCCGCAACGACAACCAGGGAGCGGAGTCCACCTTGGCGTTGATGTCCACTCTGCAGCAGGCTCGTTGGCTATCCCTATGCACGCGTTGAGCCCTTCGACGGTAGACCCGGTCTCCGCACAGGAGGGCGACATCACCGAACTCGTCACACGCAGCGGCGTCGTCCTCACCGCAGATCCGAAGCGGGTGCTGGCCCGCCTGTTCGTCCCCGGCCACGAGCTTGTGCAGGACCGTGAGTCCCGTGCCACTGGTGTCCTGGCCAGGATCCTTGCGCTGTCCGAAGAGGTGGTCTGCTCCACGCTTGCGGACGTGCACTCCCGCTACGACGGCCGCCACCGTGACCTGCCCGGCCTTCTTCGTGCCCACTACCAGCTGATTGCCCATCGCATCCCCGACGGAGCAGCCCTGAGCCAGGAGCGGCAATGCCTGCTCGGTGCCTGGTTCACCCACGAGTTCTCAGTCGAGGGGGCCGCTCTGTTCAACCCCTCTGCCGTCCTGCATCCGGACCAGTCCGACCTTGCTCCGGGTCACTGCCGGTTTCTGCTGAGCCTGCGGGCAGTCGGCGAAGGTCACCTGTCGTGCGTGGAGTTCCGGACGGGAGTCGTGGGCCCCGGCCACGAGCTGCGCATCGACGACCCGGGGCCGCACATAGAAGCCGGCCGGATCGGCCCGGCGCCCTATGAACGGAAGCTGTTCGCCGCAAAGCTCGCCGCGGAGGGAGCTGACGCCGAAAGTGCCAGGTTCCTGGTCGGCCGACTGCCTCCCCAGTTCCAAGAGGTCGAGCTGGAGCGGGCTCTCTCGGCCTTGACCGGCCAGCGGCTCACGCGTCATGGCGGGGTGCACACTTCCGAGCTCGCGCGTCGCATCGCCAGCTGCAGTTACGAGGTGGAGTTTTCACCGGTGACCTCGATCTCGGAGCGGGTGCTGTGGCCGCAGGCGCCGTCGGAGAGCCGCGGCATCGAGGATGCTCGGTTCGTCCGGTTCCTCGACGAGGAGGGAAGTGCGACGTACCAGGCGACCTACACGGCGTTCGACGGTGAGCAGATCGCGCCACAACTGATCGAGACCACCGACTTTCGTCGTTTCCGCATGTCCCAGCTCGCCGGCCCAGCGGCGACGAACAAGGGGATGGCGCTGTTTCCCCGAAAGGTCGGCGGACGCTACGTCGCCCTGTCACGCTGGGACCGTGAGAACAGCTTCATCGCCAGCTCTGACGACGGATGGTGGTGGGGCGACCCGCAGATGGTGCATGCGCCGAGCCAGCCCTGGGAGCTCATCCAGACCGGCAACTGCGGTTCGCCGCTTGAGACAGCGGCCGGCTGGCTCGTCCTGACCCACGGGGTCGGGCCCATGCGCGAGTACGCCATTGGGGCCCTCCTGCTGGACCGCGATGATCCGAGTCGGGTGGTTGGCGCGTTGCACGAGCCGCTCCTCGTCCCTACTGAGGACGAGCGCGAAGGTTACGTCCCCAACGTTGTGTACTCCTGTGGCGCCCTGCTGCACGGTGAGCAGCTCCTCCTGCCCTACGGCGTAAGCGACTCCTCCGTGCGGTTCGCCTTCGTCGATGTGCCGCGTCTGCTCGACCGACTGGCATCAGACGGTCCGCCGGCCACGATGGCGGCGAACAGGCGGGCGTAGTCCGCCACCATGCGCGCTGCGGTGAAGCGCGACTCGACGTCGTCGCGACAGTCTTTTCGATCCAGCGCATGAACCTGTTCGACTGCGGCGACAGCGCTTGGGACTCCGTCGACCAGGAAGCCGGTCCTGCCATGGCGGATCAGCTCAGGCATGGAACCCAGACCGAATGCGATCACCGGCGTGCCGGTGGCCAGCGCCTCGACAACAGAGAGCCCGAAGGGCTCGGCGAAGCCGATGAGGTGGAGTAGCGCCAGGGCACCGCCAAGCAGCGCATCCCGCTCCGCCGCCTCGACAGCTCCCACGTAGGTGATAGCTGCCCGACCAAGGTGCGGCTCGACGAGCTCAGCGAAATAGGTCCGGTCCTGGATGATCCCCGCGATGACGAGGGGCAGCCCGGCCCGTCGTGCGACCTCGATCGCCAGGTGCGTCCCCTTGTCAGGATGGATGCGGCCGAGGAACAGAAGGTAGTCCCCTGGCTCCGGTCGGTAGGTGAACTTGGCCAGCTCGATGCCGTGGTGGATCGTGGCCTCGTAGGTCAGATCAGGATGACGGTCCGCATCGCTGATGGCGACGTAGCGGCCGATGTCGTTGTAGGCGCGGTATACCGGCACGATCCGCTCGGACGAAAAGCCGTGGATGGTGGTCACGAGCGGCGTCGACACGAGACGGCTGTAGGTCAACGGCAGGAAGTCGAAGTGGTTGGAGATGACGTCGAAGTCGGCGGCTCGCTCGAAGGCGGCAGCATTGTGCAGCCCCTCGTACACCTTCGCATCGATGCTCGCGTCTTCCTCGTAACCGCACGGGGCCTCGGCGTGCAGGTGCGCGGATGTGATCGAGTCACCGGTCGCGAACAGGGTGACCTCATGACCGAGGGCGACCAGGCCTTCGGTCAACGTGGAGGCCACCTGCTCCCACGGCCCGTAGCCGCGGGGAGGCGTCCGATGCGCGATCGAGGCGAGGACCCCGATTCGAAGCCTACCCACCGCCTCACCCTAGCGGGATCTGCGGGTGGCCACTGTTGGGCGGGTGTCCGCGCCGGTAGGTCATTGGTCCTGGCCGGGCGGGACCTCCCTCTCTTTACACCGGAACTAGGGGGTGAGAGCGTCCGCGTATGAGAGTTGAAGCGGCATTGTTAGGTGGCACGGGAAGTTACTTAAATTGGGGCGTGATTCAAATCTCGGTCGCAAACCTAGTCGTCATTGGGGTGATGCTGGCGGTGTTCGGCCTCG
>JANLPD010000389.1:0-5762 GCA_031367045.1 Frankiales bacterium
CCGCCATCCGCGGTCGGCACCACATCGACGCTGCCCTTAAGGGCGAGAGTCCAGAACTCCGGACATAGCGGCTGGGTAGGTCTTGAACTTTCCTTGTTCTGTATGGCTTTTCGGTGTGTCGCGACGTCTGGTCTTGCCCTGGATATGAGATCATTCTGTTATGGGTTCAGCGGCGAGCAGGATGGGTCGGGTGAGCCAGCCTGTCTTGCCGTTGCTGCCTGCGGATGCTCGTTCGATCGGTGCGTCGGCGGGTCTGCTGGAGGGTCCGGAGGGCGGGGTGGTGTTCGTGTTCGGGTTGGCGACGTTCAGCTACGCGGCCTCCGACGAGGCGGGCCGTCGGTTGGCGGCGGTCCAGTTGGTGACCTCAAAGATCGCCTCGTCGCTGCAGGTGGCGTCGGCGTTCGGGGTCAGCGGGGTGACGCGGTGGAAGTGGGGTCGCGGGCCTGATGCGTGCGCGCACCGGACCGAAGGGTCCCAGCAAACTCACCGAGGCGCTCAGGGCGCGGATCGTGGAGCTGGACGCGTCTGGCTTGACGCTGCTGCAGATCGCCGCGCGGGCCGGGGTGTCGACCGCTACGGTGCGGGTCGCGCTGGGGCGGGTCGGCCCCCTCGCTGAGCCGACCCTCGAGCCGCTGCCGGCGAGGGGCCCGATCAAGGACACGATCGTCGCGACGGCCGACCAGCGGGACGGCGTGGACGAGGAGGCGGTCGCGGACCTTGTTGATCTCGTGGTGCGTGCGGCGCCGGTGGCGCGCACCGCCGACCGGGCCGCGGCCCGGTTCGGGGACCTGACCGAGGCGCCGGTGGTGATCACCGAGGGCGCGCAGCTGCCGTTGGCCGGGCTGCTGTTGGCGTTGCCGGCGTTGGAGATGACCGGGCTGCTGCCGGTCGCCACCGCAACGTTCCCGCCGCTGAGCAAGGGTTTCTACGGGCTGCGGGCCACCTTGCTGACGGGGGTGTTTCTGGCGTTGCTGCGCGAACCCCGAGCGGAGGGCGCGACCCGGATCCGGCCGGCGGATCTGGGCCGGCTGCTCGGGCTGGACCGGGCCCCGGAGGTCAAGACGCTGCGCCGCAAGCTCACCGAGCTCGCCGGTCACGACCAAGGCGCGCAGCTGCAGGCCGCGCTCGGCGCGCACCACGCCACCGCCCGGCCCGAAGCGGTCGGGTTCCTCTACCTCGACGGTCACGTGCGGGTCTACACCGGGACTCGGCAGCTGCCCAAGACCCACATCGCCCGGATGCGGATCGCCGGCCCGGCGACCGAGGAGACCTGGGTCGGTGACGCCGACGGCGACCCGGTGATGGTGCTGACCGCCGAGCCCTCCCAGAGCTTGGCCGCTGAGCTGCGACGGACCTTGCCCAACCTACGGGCGCTCGTCGGCCCGGACCGCCAGTGCACGGTGGTGTTCGACCGCGGCGGCTACTCCCCAGCCGTCTTCATCGAGATCGTCGCCGCCGGCTTCGACCTGCTGACCTATTACAAAGGCGCCTGGGTCCACTCGGCCCAGGACGCGTTTCGCACCGTGGACTTCACCGCCCCTGACGGCACCGCGCACACCTACAGCCTGACCGAACGCACCATCGAGCTGGCCGTCCCGGCCCAGCCAGCGACGAGTGATCAGGCCGCCCGAGCGGCGTCAACGATCACGCTGCGCCTGGTCGTGCGGCGCAGCGACGATGGGCATCAGACCCCGATCCTGACCAACCGCACCGACCTGAGCGCCGCCGAGATCGGCTACCGGATGAGCGCCCGGTGGCGGCAGGAGAACTACTTCAAGTACGCCCGGGAACACTTCGCCCTCGATGCCCTCGACAGCTACGCCGACCACCAAGACGACCCGACCCGGCAGGTCCCGAACCCGGCCAAGGCTCGCGCCCTGACCGAGGTGGCGACAGCGCGCGCGGACGTCGCTGCTGCGCATGCCCTCGTGTCGCACGCGATCGAGGCCGCCACCATCCGGGCCCGACACAGCGGCAGCGGCGGGAAAGCCACCGTCGACCCCGCCGCCCAGCAGGCGCTGACCGCAGCCGAAACCGCCCTAGCAGCAGCACAAGCAGCATCCCGGGTGACCGTCAGCCACCTGCCGCTGGCGCAGGTCCGGCCCGCAGGCCGTCGGCTCGAGACCGAACGCAAGCTGCTCACCCACGCGATCCGGATGAGCGCCTACAACAGCGAAAGCGCGCTGGCCCGGCTCCTGCGCCCGCACTACAGCCGCGGCGACGACGAAGCCCGCTCGCTGCTACGCGAAGCATTCACCCTGCCCGGCGACCTGCAGATCCTCGACAAGACCCTGCACGTCCGGCTCGACCCGGCCAGCGCCCCGCGTCGCAGCCGGGCACTCGCCGCGCTCTGCGTCGAACTCACCGACACCGCAACCCGCTACCCCGGCACCGACCTGACCCTCGCCTACAGCATCAAAGAGCAGTCGTGACACCCAAGATCGAACTCACCATGTGTCGGGTGGCCGGGGGGAATCGCACCCCCCGGCTCCCACAGAACCGTGCGTGAACCTCTCGACTCACACGGCTCTTGTCATCCTGGTCACCAAACTGCCCGCGTCACCGACCATTGAGCGAACATGCGGGGGTATCTCTTGGTGATCCCCTGCCAGCACGTCAAGGCCTTCGTGAACGCACGCAGCCGTTTGTACTTCTTGCGGATCCAACGCAGCAGATAGGCATTGATGCGCAGCAGAGGGCCGTACAGCGCCGACTTGTAGAAGGCGCCGTAGTACTGGATCCAGCCTCGCACGATCGGGTTGATGTCCCGTGCGAGATCGGTGAATTCCTGACCTGTGCGCCGGTGCAGCCGCCAACTCCGCACCTGCTCACTGATCCGCCTCAAGGCGTCCTTGCTGATCGCGGGCAGGAACGACGTGAAGTTGCTGCCGTTCTTGTCCCGAGCCGCACGTGCCCGGAACGTGAACCCCAGGAAGTCGAACGACGTGGCTTCGTACGTGCCGCGCCGTTTGCCGTCCCTGCAGTACACGATCTTGGTCTTGTCGGGATGGAGAACCAACCCGACCTCGCGCATCCTGTCCTGCAGAGCCGCCAGCACCTTACGGGCCTGGCCCTCGCTGACGCAGTGCACCACCGCGTCATCGACGTAACGCTCGAACCGCACGGCCGGGAACTCCCGGGCCATCCAGGTATCGAACGCGTAGTGCAAGAACAAGTTCGCCAGTACGGGCGAGACCGCGGACCCCTGCGGGGTGCCTCGGTCGCGCTCCTGCAAGGTCCCGTCGGGGAGCTGCAACGGCGCTTGGAGCCACCGCTGGACATACAGCACCACCCACGGGAGATCGGTGTGAGCCTGCACCGCCTTGACGACCAGATCCCACGGGACGCTGTCGAAGAATTTCTGGATGTCCAGATCGATCACCCAGTCGGTCTTCCAACACCGCCGCCGGCACTGCCCCACCGCATCCAACGCCGACCGCTTGGGACGGTAGCCGTAGGAATCGGGGTGGAAGATCGGTTCGACCTGCCGCTCCAACTCCATCGCGACCACCGTCTGCGCGATCCTGTCGGCCACGGTCGGGACACCTAAGATCCTCACGCCGCCATGCGCTTTCGGTATCTCCACCGCCTTCACCGCAGGCGCGAAGTACGTCCCCGACGACATCCGATTCCAGATCCGGTAAAGATTGCTTTTCAGATCCTTCTCGAACTCCGCCAGCGACACCCCATCCACCCCTGCGGCCCCCTTATTGGCATTCACCCTCCGGTAGGCCTCCTGCACCTCCCACTTCGAGATAGCAAACGGCTTGCCTGACGATTTCAGCTCGTCCACCCAGTTCCTCCCGAACACTTCCGGTTGACCGACCGAACAAATAGCCACGGATAACCCGGCCCCTTCGCTCCACCCCCATTACAGGCGCTTCAGCGCTACTACGAGCCGGTCCGCCAGCAAACCCCGCGACGGTACTCAATCCCTCACGGTTTCAGCCGCTCGAGACACTCCCTGTCGTCGCCCCCGCCCTGTTCAGCGCGGCCGACAGTGTCGAGGCCTGCCTTCCCACGTTCCCTGCGAGAGCAGCAGATCGGACTCACGTCGCCTACATGCCGGACACCGCCTGGCCAATCGACGGGCACCCGCCAGGCTCATCCCGAAGCACTCCTGATTCGCCTCGGTTTTGATGCCACCTAATCCAGTAACGACACTTCAGCAGCGATTCACTTGCGTTCGCCTTCCCGATCCCCACCTGACGCATCTCGTGCGCCTTTTCCGTGTTGCTCACCACGACGGTCTTTAGCCAACGCAGCACACGGTGGTTTGGAGCCTCCCCCCGCAGGGCGGCTCCGAAGGGCCAAAACCTTCATCTCTCGCACGGCACCGCATCATGAAGCTCTCCTACATCAAGCTCCCTTCAGCGTTCGTGGCACACCAGGAGTTCTGGACTCCTCCTGCTTTGCCTGGAGGTGAAGGAGCTACTCGACGAGGCGGCTACAGCTATTTGGCGAGAAGGCCGGCTCAGGCACGCTGCACACCGACGACATGGACGTTGGGGGGTCCCGGGCTACGCGGTGTCCAGCATCGGCGACGTCCTGATGGCCGTCGGGCTCGCGTTCCTCCACTACACCCTGTCTCTCAAGCCACACCGGGTCGGGCAGGGACTGGCCAGCCAGGTCGTGCCGACCCGGTTCCCGTGCTGCAGTGAGGCTCCGCTCAGTTGCTGCTGGCCACCCGCGGCAGGCTTCGGCATCTCTGCGGCAGGAGATCGGAGAAGGCCGTTCCACACGTGCAGGCTGTCCGGGGTCGGCTCCTGGAGCACGTGGGCGCGCGAGGCAGCACTCGCGTCAGTAGTGCGTGAATGACCTTGGACCAAAGCGAACGGTCCGAAGATCACCGGCTGGGATTGGGATTGGCAGGTGCCACACCACTCGTGAAGCGCGTGCGTTGCGGGGTGAGCGGGGCGAGGGCGTCGAGCATGTGGTCCAGCTCCTCGACGCTCCGGTTCGGCGGCAGCGTGATGACGGGCATGTCGGCGCCCGCGGCGTACCAGCGTTCCAGTCCCAGGCGGGCGGCGGCAGCATCGCCCCACAGCGTGAGTTCGTCCAGCAGGATCTGCGGTGCGCTCTCAGCCGGCGTGCGTCCTGCTCCGGCAAGGACCTCATCGACCGCGGGGGCGAGGCCGAGCTGCCGCAGCCGGGTGGGGTAGAGCGGCCCCATCTTTGTCAGGTAGAACTCGACCCACCAGGACGCCAACTCCCTGGCGTGGGCCGGGTCGGGCGACACCGCCGCCGAGACGGCTGGGCACACTTGCGGCAGGATCCGACCGGCCGCACCATCCGCCAGCAGCTGGATGCCCTGCTCCAGCGCGGAAACCGGGAACAGGAACGGTGACCAGCTGTCCGCGACCTCGCCCGCCAGGCGGATCGCGGCCGGGCCGAGAGCAGCCAGTGAAATCGGGACGCGGGCAGGGCTGACGGCCAGTCGCATCCCGCTGCCGCCGCTCGACAGGGTCACGCGCCCGCCGTCGAGCAGCCCGCGCACCTGCCGCGCCACCGCTTCCAGTCGCGCCACCGGGGCGCGGAACGCGACGCCGTGCAGGCCCTCGGCCAGCGTCGGGCTGCCGGCGCCGAGGCCCAGGACGAACCGCCCACCGGAGACCTCGTGCAGGCTGGTGGCGAGCATGGCGATCTGCGCGGCGCTGCGTCCCCAAGTGTTCAGCACGCCCGTCCCGATCCCGATCCGGCTGGTGCGGGTGGCGTCCTCGGCCAGCAGCACGGACGCGTCGTGCCCCCAGCCCTCGGCGAGG
>JANLPD010000353.1:0-5083 GCA_031367045.1 Frankiales bacterium
TGCTCGTCGAAGCCCACCTGCTGAGCGCCTTCGGACCGGTCAGCGGTCGCGCGGGGGTGTCCTTCCTCGGCACCGAACGGATCGATGTGCTGCGGTTCGGCCCGGACCCCGACGGCATTGTCCGCTACGCCAGCCTTGGCATGTCCCGCAACCCGATGGCCGACCCGGGCACCGCCCTGGTGGCCCAGCACGGCCCGCGCGCCGAGCTCGTCCTGTCGGTCCGCGACCAGCAGGACGCGGTCCTGCGCGGGCTGGCAGTGCTCGCGGCTAGCCCGGCCGTCGAGGGCATCGTGATCGGGCCGGGAGCCGGCCTCGATCTCGGTGCGGCGCTGTGGGATGGCGCCCGCTTCACCGCTGTCCTGGTCGCAGAGCCCGGCGGCCTGGTAGCGGACCTGGACCTCGAGGGCGAGCAGCCGGTCCGCTTCCTGCCGCTGCTCGCGATGACCCCCAACGAGGCCGCCTGGAAGCGGGTGCACGGGGCCGCTGCCCTGCAGGAGCGCTGGCTCGCCCAGGGCCTGGACCTGCGCGACCCGCGGCGCCGCGAGGCCGATCTCGCATGACAGCCGACCTCGCATGACGCTGGTGGCCCGGTTTCACCAGCAGGCCCGCCAGTGCGGCCTGCACGGCAGCCCGCTGACCGCTTCGTTGCTCGACGGCGCCGCCGAGGATCTCGCAGCTGGCGGTGTCGTCGCGGACCTGCTGTCGCCGCACTCCGCCGAGCCGGCGGGCAGCGTTCCGGCCTTGCGGCTCGCCGGTTCCCTGCACCGACTTGTCCTGGAGCGCAAGGCCCCTGAGTTGGCGCTGCACTACCCGAGCGTCGGCGGGACCGCGCCGGCGGCGGGCGTCTGGCCGGTGGCCGCCAGGGCCTGTCGCGAGCACGTCGACCGCTTGCGCCAGCAGTTGCACAAGCCGGTGCAGACAAACGAGGTCGGCCGGGCCGCGGCCCTGCACGGGGCACTGGTCCTGCTTGCGCGGGCCACCGGTCAGCCGGTCCGGCTGCTCGAGATCGGCGCTTCGGCCGGCCTCAATCTGCGTAGCGACGGCTTTGCCTACGACGTCGCCGACGGCCAGGTCCTCGGCGACCCGGCGAGCCCGGTCCGGCTCAAGCGTCCTTGGAGCGGCACCCACCCGCCGTACGACGTCGTGCCCCGGGTCGTGGAGCGCAGGGGGTGCGACCCCCTGCCGGTGGACCCGTCGACGACCGACGGCCGCCTCACCCTCATGTCCTATGTCTGGGCCGACCAGGTGGAGCGGCTCGAACGGCTGCGCGGGGCGCTGCAGATCGCCGAGCGCCAGCCAGCAGTGGTCGAGCAGTCCGGTGCGCTCGCCTTCCTGCGCCGGGAGCTGGCACGGCTGTCGGCGGGAACGACGACCGTCGTTTGGCACAGCGTGGTGTGGCAGTACGTCGACGTTGCTGAACGCTCTGCTGTCGACCGGCTTTTTGACGCCGTCGGGTCGCGGGCCACCGCCGACGCGCCCCTGGCGCGCGTCACCTTGGAGCCCGAGCGGGTCGGCAGCGGTGATTTCACCTTCCGGGTCCATGTGCAGCTGTGGCCGCGCGGCGAGCGGGTCCACGTCGCTGATGCACTGGGCCACGGGCCACCGGTGCGCTGGACAGGAGCTCGACCATGACGACCCTGGTGTACGACGGGGACTGCGCCTTTTGCACGAGCTCGGTCGGGTTCCTGCGGCGGCTCAGACTCCGCGCCGGCATCGTGATCGCCTGGCAGCATGCCGATCTTGCCGCCCTGGGCCTGACCGAGCAGCAGTGTTCCGCCAAGCTGCAATGGGTCGATGACTCCGGCCGGATCAGCAGTGGCCACGAGGCAGTCGCCAGGCTGCTGCTGGCATCGGCCCGGCCTTGGCGGGTGCTTGGTGCCCTCCTGCTCGTGCCGCCGCTCTCGCGGGTCGGCGCCCGCGTCTACGACCTGGTCGCGGCCAACCGCGGCCGGCTCCCCGGAGGCACGCCAGCCTGTTCGCTCCCGCCGGACCAGCGGCCGTGACCAGATCGGCTGCAAACTGACCGGCTGCAGCAAACCCTTGCGGTGGTGTCGGGGTGGTGGCTTACTGACCAGGCTCGGCACCCTGTCGGGCGAGGGGGTCAGACGCATGAGCACATCGACGAAAGCGAAGGTTGTGGCCGTGGGGGCAGCCTCGGTCCTGACCGCGGGGGTCGCGGTGACGTGGAGCGGCCTGGCCGCCGCCGCCGCTGGCGACACGACCATCCAGGCTTGCGCCAGCACCGCTAACGGGGCGATGCGGGTGCTAAGCGCAGGCGAGAGCTGCAAGTCCAGCGAGACGACGCTGACCTGGTCGGTCACGGGACCGCAAGGAATCCCTGGTGTCCAGGGCCCCCTTGGAATCCCGGGAGTCCAGGGCATTCAGGGCATCCAGGGCATCAAGGGAGAGCCAGGGGCCGCCGCGGTTGCGCCGGTGCAGACGCCGGTCGGCGTCCTCACTGTCGCGGGCATCCCGGGCCCGATCACCGTGCTCGCCTTCAGCTGGGGAGTCTCGAACTCGGGCTCGGCGGCTACCGGCGGCTCGGTCGGCAAGGCCAACCTGCAGGACATCAGCCTGACCAAGCGGGTCGACGTTGCATCGATCGCGCTGCTCAAGGCCAGCCTGAACGGCGAGCACAAGGCGACGGCCGTCCTGACGATCTGCGTACCCACGGACTGCGTGGCCACCGCGACGCTGTCCTACGCCCTCGAGGATGTGCTCGTGTCGAGCGTCAGCCAGGGCGGGTCCGGGACCGAGCCTGTGACGGAGCAGGCGTCCCTGAACTTCCGCAAGGTCACGGTGACGCGCGACACGGTGAGCACGAGCTTCGACCAGTCCATCGGCCGGTAGCACCAGCAGCCCACCGATCCCGCCTCCGCTCCTGCCCCGGCCGCCACCTGCGACCGGGGCGGGGCGGTCACCTGACAGACTGGTACGCGACCGTTTCCGACGTACCAGGGGAGTCGCCGTGCAGTTCGGCCGCAGCTTTGAGGAGTTCGAGGTCGGCGCGACCTACAAGCACTGGCCAGGCAAGACGGTCACGGAGTACGACGATCACCTGTTCTGCCTGCTGACCATGAACCACCACCCGCTCCACCTGGACGCGAACTACGCGACCACGACGCCGCAGGGCAAGAACGTGGTCGTCGGCAACTACGTCTACTCGCTGCTGCTCGGCATGTCGGTCGCCGATGTCAGCGGCAAAGCGATTGCCAACCTCGAGGTGGAGTCGCTTAGGCATGTCTTCCCGACGTTTCACGGCGACACCCTCTACGGCCAGACAGAGGTGCTCGGCAAGACCGAGTCGACGTCCAAGGACGACCGCGGCATCGTCCATGTCGAGACCAAGGGCTACAACCAGGACGGCGTGCTGGTGTGCATCTTCCGGCGCAAGGTGATGATCCCCAAGCAGAGTTATCTCGACGCCCGCGGCGGCGAGCAGCCCGGCCGCCCCACGCTGGTCGAGAAGCCCTCCGCCCTTCCACCGGGCGGGCGCTTGACCTGAGCCGTCCGGCAGCGGACGGTCAACGTCATGAGCGTCCCTCCATGCTGCCCGCGGTGCTCCGGCGTCCTGCGCGGACCGGGGCTGATGAGCAGCGACTGGACCTGCGAGCGGCACGGACCGGTCGCCCCGTTCCACGTCGCACCCCGTCCCGGTCCCGAGGCGGTGAAGCATGCGACGACGCGCTCCGCGGTACCGCTGTGGGCGCCGATGCCCCTGCTCCCGAGCTGGACTGTGACCGGCCTGGGCATGGCGGGCGACGAGCGCAGCGGTACGACGGCCACCGTCGTGGCGCTTTCCGGCCCCTCCCCGCTCGGCGGCCCGGCTGACCTGCTGCTCGTCGCCGAGGAGCCCGGCGCCGGGCTCGGCGCGAGGTTTACCGGGGTTGAGCACCTCGACCCGTCCGCCGCCATCTCCGGTCCCCCCGACGCGAAGGTCGAGGCAGCAGGACACCCCACCGCCCTCTGGCGCTGCGACTCCAGTGAGGACCGCGTCGCCTTTGTCGGCGAGGCGGGTGGGGTCTGGTTCTACGCCGTGCTCTGGCCGCCGGCCGCCGAGCTCGTGCTGCTCGAGCATGTGGTGCTGTACGACCTGCGGCACGAAGCCCATGTCGTCGACGCCTTGCCCTTCGGTGCGCTTTCCCCGAAGTTGGCGACTTCTGCCTGACGGCTGGGTGAAACCTGCGCAACGGCAACCGCAACGGGCACTTCGCTAGCCTGGCCGGGATCCGTCTCCCCCTGTTAGGAGCACCCCCTGCCCGGCCCGCGCATCGACCTGCACACGCACACGACAGCGTCGGACGGCACCACGCCGCCGGCGCTGCTCGTTCGCGCGGCGAAGGCTGCCGGTCTCGATGTCGTGGCGGTCACCGACCACGACACGACGGGTGGGTGGGACGAGGCCGTCGACGCGGTTCCCGTAGGGCTGTCGCTGGTGCGCGGCTGCGAGGTGTCCTGCAGTCGGCGGGGGATCAGCCTGCATCTGCTCGCCTACCTGTTCGACCCGGCCGAGCCCGCCTTTGCGGCGGCGCGCCTGCAGTTGCGGGAGTCGCGGCTGCGCCGGGCCCAGCGCATGGTTGAGCTGCTGGTCAACGACGGTCACGACGTCTCGTGGGACCAGGTCCGGGAGCTGGCTGGCGGGACGGTCGGCCGCCCCCATGTCGCCCAGGCGCTGATGGCCGCCGGCCAGGTCAGCACGGTCGGGGAGGCCTTCACTCAAGAGTGGATCGGTACCGGCGGCCGCTATTGGGTGCCAAAGCACGAGCTCGACGTGGTGGAGGCAGTCGCGCTGGTGACCGGCGCGGGGGGCGTGGCGGTCTTTGCGCACCCCGCCGCCAGCAAGCGCGGTCGTACCGTCGCGGACGACGTCATCGCCGACATGGCTGCTGCCGGTCTGGGCGGGCTCGAGGTCGACCACCCCGACCACGACGAGTCCGAGAAGGCGCACCTGCGTGCGCTGGCCGCTGAGCTGGGGCTGTTCAGCACGGGCAGCAGCGACTTCCACGGCAGCAACAAGACCGTCCAGCTCGGCGCGTTCACGACCAGCCCGACGGCGTACGACGAGCTCGTGCAGCGTTCGTCC
>JANLPD010000370.1:0-8493 GCA_031367045.1 Frankiales bacterium
TGGCACCAACGAATTACCGATCTGGCCGCCCCAGGCACGCACGGACACGACAAGACCAGAAATCTCGACGCCCTACTCGACACGCTCGCCTACGCCGCCTGAGAGTGCGAAAGCCCACGTTCGGCCAGAGGGAGAAAAAAAGCATCCGGGCGAAACGCTGCTCGCGTTCACCCAAATCGTCGTACCGGACCGGTTCGGACAACAGCCCGGTGTAGCGGGTGGCCCGCTCGACATCATCGACGTGAGCCAACGCCGCGGTGCGTTTGAGGAGTTGGCCGTCGACGGGTCCCGCTGCCGGCGTCGGCAATCCGGCCGCCCGGCGAAGCGCCGTCCACGACCCGGCCTTGAAGACATCGGTCAGCTCGCGGCCGCTCTCCTGCAACCAGCCGGCGAGGTCGAGGTCACCGTGGCTGCGGACCTCCTGAACCAGCTCCTTGCGGTTCAGCTTCAGTTGACGGCGCACGTTTTCGAGAACGACCTCGCGGGCGACCGCGTCGAGCACCAATTCGCAGCCCGACGGCAGGAAGGCGAAGCCGCGCTCGAGCTGGCGCTCCAGCCCGGAGCGGCTGGTCCCCGTGAGCGCGCGATACTTCAGATCGAAGCGAAACTCTCTGCTCTGCTGGCCAATGAAGTCGAGCACCGTCAGGACGGGCTTGTCCGGCGTACGGCGCAGGCCGCGTCCGAGCTGCTGCAGGAACACCGTGGCGCTCTGGGTCGGGCGCAACAGCAGCAGGGTGTCCACGTTGGGGATGTCGAGGCCTTCGTTGAACAGGTCGACAGCGAACAGCACGTTCACCTCGCGATCGCGAAGTGCCAACAGCGTTTCTGCTCGGTGTTCTTTGGACGTGCCTGCTGACACTGCCAGGGCCGGGATTCCTGCGTCTCGGAAGCGTTGCGCCATGAACTCGGCGTGTTTCACCGAGACACAGAAGCCCAAGGCGCGGATGGAGGTCAGGTCCGACGTCTTGTCCCGAAGCTCCCGCAGCACGATTCGCACCCGGGCGTCGTCGGCTGTGTAGACGCGTTCCAGCGCCGTCACGTCGTACTCACCTCGTCGCCAGTCGAGCTTGGACAGGTCGGTGGCGTCACTGACGCCGAAGTAGTGGAAGGGGCACAGCAGGTCGTTCTCGAGGGCATCCCACAAGCGCAGCTCGGCTGCGGCGCGGCCGTCGAAAAATGAGCGTACGTCCACGCCGTCGGCGCGCTCTGGCGTGGCGGTGAGCCCGAACAGCTCGTGGGGCTTCAGGTAGTCGAGCAGCCGGCGGTAGGTGGCCGCTTCTGCGTGGTGGAACTCATCGATGACGACGACCTTGAAATGGTCCGCCGGCAAGGTCTGCACGCCGTACGACGAAAGGCTCTGCACGCTGGCGAATATGTGTCGCCAGCGTTCTGGCCGGGCCCCGCCGACGTAGAGCTCGCCGAAGGCGGCGTCTGCCAGTACTTCCCGATAGGTCCGCAGCGACTGCTCCAGGATCTCCTGCCGGTGGGCGACGAACAGCAGCGACGGTCGACCGGCCAGGCGCGCGTAGTCGAGGGCGGCGACGACCGTCTTGCCGGTGCCGGTGGCAGCTACCACAAGGTTGCGGTGACGATCGTGCACCTCCCGCTCGACCTGCAGGCGGTCAAGGATCTCCTGCTGGTGCGGGTAGGGCCGGACCTGCAGGCCGCTGACGGAGAAGGTGACTGTGCTGCGGTCCTGCTTGCCACCGGCGACGGCCAGTGCTTCGTCGAGACGGTCGCGGTCGCGTTCTGGGTCGTAGGAGACGAAGGCAGGGTCCGCCCAGTAGGTGTCGAAGGTGGCCTCGAACTTCGTCAAGAGCTCGGGTGTGTGCGAGCCGGCCAGCTTGACGTTCCATTCCAGGCCGTCCAGGAGGGCAGCCCGGCTCAGGTTCGACGACCCGACGTAGGCGGTGTCGTAGCCCGAGTCGCGCCGGAACAGCCACGCTTTGGCGTGCAGCCGGGTGGACTGGGTCTCGTAGTTGACCTTGACCTGGGCTCCGAAATCGTTGACCAGCCGGTCCAGGGCGGTCCGGTCGGTCGCCCCCAGGTAGGTGGTGGTCAGGACCCGCAGCGCGACGCCGCGGGCTGCCAATCCCTTGAGCTCGGCTTCAAGGACCCGCAAGCCGTACCACTTGATGAAGGCGCAGAGCAGGTCGACGTGGTCCGCGGTCGCGAGCTCGGCGCGCAGCTCGGATCCGAGCTTGGGATCCGAGGTCGCGTTGGTGAGCAGCGCCGGCCGGGACATGGGTACGGCCGGGCGGGTCTGCAACAGGCGCCACACGCCGGGCTGCTCCTCTCGAGCTGCCGCGAGCAGCTGCCGGGGGCCGGGCGAGACGACGTCGCCCTGAAGCAGGGCGAGCAGCTGGTTGACCCGGTCGACGCGATCCTCGGCAGGCACGTCGCGCAGCGCCTCGGTGACGCGTCGTCCCACGTAGTCCCCTAGGACCTCGGCCTGTTCGGCGTCGTCCACGGGCGCGAGGTGGGTACGCAAGCCCGCAAGCTGGCCGACCAGGGTGCGGGTGAGCAGGCGTTCGTAGATCCCGGTGGGAAGCGTGGTGTCGGGCACGGCCGGCAGCTTGTCACGCAGACCTTGGTGCTTGCTACTGGGTGAGTCGGACCCGAAGGTCATCGGCTCCGGCGAGGAGTTCTTCCTCCGACGCGGATGGCAGCAGCTCTTCCCACTCGACGAGGTAAGACCCGCGCAGATCCAGGTACCCCAGCGGTCGCGGGAAGAACCAGACGTGGAAGTGCTCGCCGCCGTCGCCCCAGAAGTGCATGTGCACCCGGCCCACGCGTCCATCGCCGTATCCGGGCCCGCCCGCTGGACGTGAGAGCAGTGCCTGGGAAACCCGCTGACACATGGCGCCGAAGCCGGCGGCCTCCTCCGGTGTCAGGTCCGCCACACCCTTGGCGTGGCGAACAGACTCCAACATGGCGGTACCGGGAAAAGTGACGTCGCGCCGTAGGGCGCGCACTCGCCAGGTGTCGTCCTCGTAAACGGTCCAATTGTCGACCGCGCGACCGCACGCGTCGCAGTCGATGCCGTCTACCCCGCTCAAGGGCGGTTCCGGGAGCACCGGCGGCGACAGCTGTTTCAGGGGCAGGGTGTTCTCGTCGGCGCCGATCCAGGGGTGTGTCATGTCGGTCATCCCACCAGACCGACGAGTTCCCCGCGGCCCCACCAAGCGACCATCAGGCCCCCTCAAGGCGAAGCGCGGGTTGTCCACAGCGCGCGGCTTGGTCCACAGACCTTCTAAGGTGCTGACGATGAAGACGCTGCGACTGAGGGTCATGTTGCTGGACGTGCAGCCCGAGCTCTGGCGGGTCGTGGACGTCCCGGCAGCGAGCACGTTGCCCGAGCTGCACGAGCTGCTGCAGTCAGCCGTTGGCTGGACGGACAGCCACCTGCACGAGTTCGCCGTCGGACAGCTGCGCTGGGGTGTTCCGGACCCCGACTGGGAGGACGACGTCCTGGACGAGCAGGTTGGGCGCCTGCGCGATCTCGGCCCCGCTTTCAGCTACCGCTACGACTTCGGCGACGGCTGGGAGCACACCGTCGAGGTCGTCGGCCGCGGAGGGGAGCAACCGGGCTGCGTTGACGGCAACGGTCCCTGCCCGCCGGAGGATTGCGGTGGCCCGCACGGTTACGAGGAGCTGCTGGCGGCCCTTGCCGACCCGGGACACGAGGAGCACGACGAGCTCACGGCCTGGGCCGGCCCACGGCTGGACTTCGACCTGGCCGAGACCGACGCCGTCGTACGCCGCACGGTCGGCATTGTCCCGGGCAGCGTTCGCGTCCTGCTCGATCTCCTGCAGGGCGGCGTAAAGCTCACTCCCGCCGGCAATTTGCCGCGCAGCGTCGTCCAGCTCATGCAGCAGTCGCGGCCCGCCTGGGCCTGGGATCCGGGCACTCCCGCCCAGCGCGAGGTCGACCTGATCCCGCTCTGGGCGCTGCATGAGCTGCTCCGCGACGTGGGCCTGGCCCGGCTCGCCAAGGGTGTTCTGCGGCCGACGAAGGCGGCCGATGACGATCTCGAGGTCGTACGACGGTTGCGGACCGCCTTTCCCGAGAGCTCCTTTGGCTACTCGGTGTGCCAGGTGGCGATGTACCTGCTGCTCACCCGGGGCGCGCTGGCGCAGCCTGAGCTGGCCGTGGAGGTGCTTGCGCTGCTCGGTCGCGGCTGGCAGGCAGAGGGGCGGCCGCTCACCCCGCAGGACGTGTCCCATCAGCTGAGCTCGCTGTGGGCCAGCTTGCGGGGACTGGATCTGATCGAGGGGGAGGGCGTCTGGCAGGCCGGTCCCGCGGCACGAACGCTGCTCGCTCACACCGCGCGACTCCCGGAAAGAGCGCGGTGACCTCCCCGCGTGCCGGAGGGCTCCGTGACCGGCCAACGTCAAGATCGTGGTTGACCTGCCTGCTTGCCGCCGTCGGCGTTCAGGGCCCGCTGTGCCCGCTGTAGCTGGACGATGGCCGACCAGGTGACCTCGTCCACCGGACGGTCGCCGTTCACCTCGAGCAGGCGCTCGCGTTGGGCGTAGTACTCCAGGATCGGCCGGGTCTGCTCCTCGTAGAGATCGAGCCGGTGCTCGACGACCTCAGGGGTGTCGTCGGTGCGGCCGGTGCTCACCCCGCGGGCGACGAGCCGGGCCACCAGCTCAGCCCTGGCCACCTGCAGGTGCAAGGCAAGCTGCACGGAGATGCCCAGCTGCGCGGCCACGTCGTAGGCCTGCTCTGCCTGTCCGACCGTGCGCGGGAAGCCGTCCAGCACGTAACCATCCGCGGCGGCCGCCTCGACCACGGGCTTGCGCAGCATGTCGAGCACGACGGCGTCCGGCACCAGATCGCCGCGGTCGAGATAGCTGCGTGCCGCCCGGCCGATGGCGGTCCCTCGCTTCACGTGGCTGCGCAGGAGATCACCGCTGGAGATGTGCACCAGCCCGAAGTGGTCGGCGATGCGCGCCGCCTGAGTGCCCTTGCCCGCCCCGGGGGCACCGATCATCAGCAGCCTCATCACGCCACGATCCTAAGGCGTGGCGCATCACCCCATGCAGCTATGGCTCGCCGGGAAATCGGGCGACGCAGGGATGGTCGGCGTCATATGCTGCCTTCGCGTCATTCTTGGGGCGTCCGGATCCTCTGTGGTCCAGCGTTTCCCAGTTGTCGGCGCACCCATGTAGAGGAGAGGTGCTCTTGGCTGGTCCAAGACACCTGCGGTGCAACCCCGCAGCACGGCCGTCGGGCCGACGCTTTCCGGTTCACCAGCTCTGCGGCGCAGGCCCCGCTGGCGATCCCGCGTCGGTTCGGCGGTCGTGTGCACCGCGTCGAAGGTTGACATCTCTGCTAGAGCGAGGAAGAGCACATGGCCCGCGTCGTCGTCCAAGAGTTCGAGCGTGCCGTGCTGCACCGCTCACGCAAAGCCGTGAAGGTGCTCGGTGCGGGTCGCCACCGTTATCGGCGCCGTCGCAGTGCGCTCGCCCTTGTCGACCTGCGCCCCGCGTTGCTCAAAGTCGCCGGTCAGGAGGTGCTCACCGGCGATGGTGTCGGCGTGCGTGCCTCCGTGGTTGTCCGCTACACGGTGACCGACCCGCTGCGCTGGGTGCTCGCAGCCGACACGCACACGGCGTCCGCGGAGTGGCTGTACCTCGCAGCCCAGCTCGCGGTGCGCGAGTTCGTCAGCGGCCGGTCCGCTGAGGAATTACTCGCCACCCGGTCGTCGGCCGGGGAGGTTCTTGCCTTGCCAGTGCGGGAGGCCGCTGAGCGCGTGGGCGCCGCCGTCGAGGCGGTCGATCTGCGCGACCTGTCGTTCCCCGGTGAGCTGAGGCGCACCTTCGCGCAGGTGGCGGTCGCGCGTCAGGAAGCGGTCGCTTCGCTGGAGCGGGCGCGCGGAGAGGTGGCCACGCTGCGGTCGCTCGCGAACGCAGCGCGTGTGATGGAGGGGAACTCCGCCCTGCGGGAGCTGCGCTCGCTGCTGGCGGTCGAGCGAACGGGCGGCACCGTCGTGCTCACCGTCGCCGGAGCACAAGGCACAGGGGTACCCACGGGCTGACGCACCGGGCCCGGCAGGTGTCCCGGCAGACTGTCGCGATGACCGTCGTGGAGGAGCTCGGAAGCTGGGGCTCCGACGAGCTCACGCGCCTGCTGACCCTGCGCCCGGACCTGCTGTCCTGCGGCGATCTCGGCGGTCTCGCCCGGACCATGACATCGCGAGCGTCGACGCAGCTGGCGCTCGAGGATCTGTCGGGTGGCCCGCGCCAGGTCCTTGAGGCGATCACGGTCCTGCCTGATGGGAGCACCCTGGACGACCTGACCGCGCTCGCCGTGGATGCTCCTGATCCTGGCCAGCTGGCTGCCGCACTGGGCGACTTGCGCGAGCGCTTCCTGCTGCACCCGGAGCTGGCAACCTTGCGGCTGGTCGGTCCGGTCCGCGGCCTGGTGCCGCATCCATTGGGGCTCGGCCGGCGCGGCTACGAGTGCCACGAGTACACCCCATTCTACGAGCTCCAGAACCTTGTGCAGCGGTTCGGGTTGCCGCGTCCGCACAGCCGTGAGGTCGCCCGCAAACAGATCCAGGCCCTGCTCTGCGACGCGCCTGCGCTGGCTGCTGCCTTCGCCGTGTTGCCGCCGGGACTGCTGCCCCGCTTGCGGCAGCTCGACCGTGAGGGCCCTGTGGTGAGGGCGCCCGGCGGGGATCCGTTCCGAGGCGTGTTGCCGCAGGAGGAGGACCTGGCCGATCTGGTTCTCGCCGGCCTGGTCTGCCTGGTAGGCGTCGGCCGCGTCGAGGTGCCATCAGAAGTCGGCATGGCTCTGCGTCACCCGGACCTCGTTTGCTGGCGGCTCACCGCGCCGGCTGGACAGAGCTCGACCGTGTCGCCGGACCATGTCGCGGCGGCCTGCGGGGCCGCGGTGCAGCGGCTGTTTGAAGCGGTCGACGGCATCGTGGCTTGCGTCGACAGCCGCCCGATCCCCTTGCTGGCCAGCGGTGGCGTCGGTGTCAAGGAGCTCCGCGGCCTCGCGGGGGAATTGGCTGACCCGTCATGGTGCGCGACGATCCTGACGCTGCTGGAGCGCCTCGGGCTGATCGATCGGACCCGCAAGGACGTCCGGACCACCAAAGCCTGGCCGGCCTGGCTGGCCCGACCGGACGCCGTTCGTTGGAGCGAGCTGACCCGCGCCTGGCTTGACCTCTACGACCCGCCTGCGGTCCGCCCGAGCAGCGACCGGCGACTGAAGGCGGTCCTGGGGCTGGCGAGCTTCCAGACACGCGCCGCGCGGGAGCGGTGCCGTCTGCTCGCGCTGCTGGGGACCGCAGCGCCCGAGACGTCTTACGGCGAGAAGGGGTGGCTGGAGCTCTGGAACGCGCGGCATCCGCGGGGACGCCTTGAGGCGACGGACAGCGCGGGCTACGTCCCGGACGATGAGCTGCGGGCCGACGTGCTGCACGAGGCCGAGCTGCTCGCGCTGGTTGCTGACGGGGCGTCGACACCCCTCGCCCGGGCTGCCCAACAAGGGCACGACCTGGCGGCGGTGCTGGACTCCCTGTCCGGCGCGGGCGAGACGCGGGTGCGGGCGCAGGCGGACATGACGCTGGTCTGCACGGGGGTGCCCTCGCGCGAGATGCGGCTTGCGCTGGGACGGCTCGCGGCAGTGGAGCAGTCCGGTGCGGCGACCGTGTGGCGGGTCTCGGAGCAGTCGCTCGCCGGCGCCTTTGACGACGGGGACACCGCGCAGGACGTGGAGGCCCTGCTGGTCGGCTATGCGGGCAAGATCCCACAGGCGATGAGCTACCTCGTCAAGGACGGCGCGCGCCGGCACGGGCGGGTGCGGGTGGGGGTCGCCACGTCGTACGTCGTGGTCGACGACGACGCACTGCTGCGCGACGCGCTGATGGCTAAAGGCTCTGCTGGCAGGGAGCTTGCGGCGCTGTCGGTACGACGCATCGCCCCCGGGGTGGCGGTCTCCAGGGGGACGGTTGCCGTGACGGTGGACGCGCTGCGGGCGGCCGGCGTCCCCGCGGTTGCCGAGAGCACCCCCGGTGTGAAACCGGCTGCCGCCAAGCCTCGACGGGCCGCGCCGGCCCGACTGCGGCCCCTCCCGCCGATGCCGACTGACGACGGCGCGGCCAAGGCAAGGGCGGCTGCGCTCCTGCTGGTTGGCTGAACCCACATCCCACCGACGAGGTACTGGATGTTCGACGTGTTCATGTGAACACTATTGACATGAATTATTAATTGGCATTAGTCTTGTTCATATGAAAGCGAAGCGGACGTACTCCTCGGCGGTGAGGGCGGAGAAGGCGGCCGCCACCCGGCAGCGCATCGTCGACGCCGCCCAGGAACTGTTCGTGGACCAATCGGCCGAGTTCACACTCGACCGGGTGGCGACGATGAGCGGCGTCACCGTTCAGACGGTGCTTCGCGTGTTCGGCAGCAAGGAAGCGCTCATCCTGGCGGCGATCGGTACCTTCCGCCAGTCCGACGAGCCGCGGTTCGTCG
>JANLPD010000396.1:0-2909 GCA_031367045.1 Frankiales bacterium
ATCAGGGCGCCGTCCTGCTGACCGGTCACCTAGGCGTCGCAACGGTTGCCCGGGTCGCTGCGAATTACGTCATCCCTTACTGCGTCTCGAGCTACGGGGCTTTGAGCGCCGTACGCAGCCCTGCCCCCCCGCCGTGACCCCTCTGCACCAGGGTTTAGTTCGCGCCTGGCGCCTGGCGCCTGGCGCCTGAGCGCGCTGATCGCGGTCCCCTTCTGCTGTTCGCTACCGGGATCGCCACGGGGGCTTCGTGGTCAATATGGCGCTGACCTGCACAGCCGGAAGCCTCCTGCGGGGCGCTCATCGCATCGCATCGCCCGCAAGCGCACAAGCCAACCAAATCCTCAGGACGTCCGGACCGGACGCGAAGATCATGCTCAACGGATGTTCAGGACCTTGTCATCGCCAGGCGGGCGCTGCTGCACCAGATCCAGGAGGCGGTGCAGGGCGTCCTGCAGCGGGTCCGCGTTGCGGGTGACCAACAGGTCGATGTCGAGGACCCCGCGGGTGACGGTCGGGCCGAACGGTGACCAGAAGACACCGTCCACCGTGACCGTCAGCTCGGGTTCGAGGTCGGTGTAGCGAGCGCTGATGCCGAGACCGCCGGTCTGTGCTCGTCCACGTCGTACGACTGGTCGGACGATGTGGTGCTCGTCGGTGACCCCGAGGCTGCGGTGCAAGTCGCAAAGTTCGGCCAGCTCGGCGGCGTCCTCTTTCAGCAGGGTCGTGGCGAGCCGTACCTCCAACCCACGTTGCACCAGCTCGGGGATGGCGCGGACGACCTTGCGGAAGTTGTCGGGGGCCCGCAGCAGGTCGTTGCTGACGGGGTCGGGCCGGTCCAGACTGATCTGCAGGGCGACAGGCAGATCAGCCAACGTGGCCACCCGGTCGAGTAGGCCGCGGTTGAACAGCGTGCCGTTGGTCAGCACGACGACGGGCAGTTCTGCGGCGAGCTCACGCAGCAGATCTGGCAGGTCGGCGCGCAGGAACGGCTCGCCGCCGGTGATCCCCAGGCCCTGGAATCCAAGCTCACGTGCTTGTCGGGCCAGATCGAGAATGCGCTCTGCGCTGAGCTGGCGGGCGTCTACTTTGGGGGCCGACTCGGTCAGGCAGTACGCACAGGCCAGATTGCAGTGGTAATTGCTGTAGAGCCACATTCGCCCGGATACAGTACCCGATGCGACGGCGTCACGAAGGCGAACGTCGGCCGCGGGACTCATGCCGACAGGCCCTCCCGGGTCAGGCGGGCGAGCGTTTCAGCGCTGACGGGCAATCGTAGGGCGGTTGCATACCGGTTCAGCATGAGGGTCGCTGTGGCGCAGACGGTCAACTCGACGATCGGGCCGTCGTCGTAGTAGCGGCCCAGGACTGTCCTGGCCATGGCCAGATCGCTCTCGCTACCCGCGTGCACCGCGTCGCACCAACCGATGACTGCAAGATCTCGTTCGTCCTCGAACGCCGCATAAATCGGCGCCGCCCCGCGAAGCGCCCGGACCTGGTCCAGGTTGAGACCGCTGTCCAGTGCCACGACGCTGTGCGCCGCGGTGCAATACCGACATCCAGCGAGGGCCGACATGCGCAAGATGATGATCTCTTTGATGCGGGACGGGATCCACGATCCTGCCAGCGCGCCGCTGATGAAGGCCAGCGCGTTCGGGGCGAGGTCGGGCAGGTGCGCCAGTGACGAGGCGATCGGCCCTGGATCGCCCTCGACGAACAACCCTCGAAGGGGAATGGGAGCGGTATCAACGCTAAGCAAGCGGACGCGGGGCGCCCCAGTGACGGTCAGAATGGCCATCGCCCCCGAAGCGGGAGCGGCACGAGACGGCTGCCATCCGCACCCCAGACCCGTCCCGACGGTATCCACAGAAGTATCAACAGCGGCACGACCTCCAACGGCTGCTCAAAGACCCAGCGGTCATTTCCGAAGTAGAGCGCCGCCAGGAATCCGGTCTGCAGGAGCGCCAGCAAGGCTCCTAACCGGCTTGCCAACCCGAGGACCAGCAGCAGCCCGATCCCGAGCTCGGCTGCGGTGAATACGTACTGCCAGAAGCCAAAGTGCGGCAAGAAGACGTCGTTGACTAGGGCGCGGATACCGGGCAGTGAATGCCGCGCGTTCTTGTTGGCTTCAACGTTCAAAATGAACCGCGTGTCATCGCGAGTGATGAGATTGGCCACGTAGGGCCCGATCAGCACCGCATGAATGTTCAACAGCTTGGCCAGGCCGTTGAACAAAAACACCAGGCCAAGGAACCCGCGCAGCAGAGCCAGGCCCTGCGCGAATTGCCGTGCCGATGGAAGAGCCACCATTGGTTCGATGCCAGCGCCGCTCCCCCCGATCGACGTTGCGTCTCCCTGCCGCTGGGTGAGGTCTTCAGGTCTGGTCACCCCTTGCCGCCCGACGGTGTCGTCGCCGCAACCAGCCTGACCGCAGTGGCCCCGGTGCTGGTGTCACGGCGCGTCGAGGCATCACCGTGTGCGGTTCTGTGCGACATGCGTTCTCCTTCGTGACCGGTGTCCCGAGGTCAGGACGCAGCGTGGGCGCTTTTGATTGCAGCCAGCTCCGGGGCGGAGTCGTGCGTTGCGCGCCGGCCGTCTATCGCCGACGGGGCTGTCCCCCTGGCGAGGAGTTCGCGGACCGGATCAGCCACCCGCTCCCGGCCGCATTCGAGCTTGCCAGCAACCTTGCTTGGCACGCCGCCCTGTGCGAGGCCTTCGACGTTCCGCTTCACGGATGGGCACGTACGGTCGGGGCGCTGAACGGCCGAGGCCGGAATCAGGGGTGGTCGGGCAGGTCGTGATCAGCATGGTCGGCGTGGAACAGCGCCTCATCCAGGAGCCGACGCACGTGTACGTCTGCGGCGGAGTAGAAAACGAAGGTGCCCTCACGGCGCGTCTTGACCAGCCGGGCA
>JANLPD010000401.1:0-5512 GCA_031367045.1 Frankiales bacterium
CTACGCTGGGCGGACGCGGTACGCCGCTAGCAGTCGACGTACGCCGTGTGGTGGAGCACAGCATCACACCCAAGGTGACGACGGGGATCCTCGACAACCAGGGCGGCAGCGGGCAAATTGGCGCCGGCGTTGCGGTAGCGCCGCTGTCGTGCTTCCGGGACGCGCTGCTCGACCTCGACGCAAGGCTGGTCGCACACTGAGTTCATGACCGAGCAGGGGACGTCGTTGCCGACCAGGTGCCTGGCTACGTCGTCGAATGCCCGGTCTGCGGAGCGTCGAGCCCCCTGCAGCCGCCCCCGGAAGGGGCGTAACCGCTTGCCTACTTCAGGTCGATCTGCACGCCGTGCTCGGACTCCGGGCGCGGTCCGAAGATCCGCCGCTCGCTCTGTTCGATCGAGACGTCGTTGATGCTGGCCTCCCGGCGGCGCATGTAACCCTCGGCGTCAAACTCCCAGTTCTCGTTGCCGTAGCTGCGCCACCACTGGCCGTCGGCGTCCCGCCACTCATACTGGAATCGCACGGCGATGCGGTCATCGGTGAAAGCCCACAGCGACTTTCGTAGCGCGTAGTCCTGCTCCCGCTCCCACTTGCGCGTCAGGAAAGCCTGGACCTGCTCGCGGCCGGTGACGAACTCAGAGCGGTTACGCCAGACGGTGTCGGGCGTGTAAGCAGCAGCGACCTTCGCGGGGTCGCGGGTGTTCCAGGCATCCTCGGCGGCTTGCACCTTCTGGGCGGCCGTCTGGGCGGTGAACGGCGGCACGGGTGCTCGCATGAGTGGCTCCTAGCGGTGGAAGGGGCCACCGGGGCGGCCGTTGCGGTCGGCGAGAAGCCCTGCCACGGTCGCGATCGCGATCTCCGGCGGGGTGTGCGAGCCGATGTCGAGACCGATCGGCCGATGCACGCGGGCGATGTCTGCTTCGGCGACGCCGCGGCTGCGCAGCGCCTCGACGTGCGGGGCGGTATGCCGCAGGCTGCCCATGATCCCGACCCAGCGCGCCGGTCCTGCGAGCACGTCGGCAAGTACGTCCCCGAGCTCGCTGCGGTCGTGGTCGCAGAGTACGACGTCGCAGCCGTCGTCGAGCTGGGCCCCGGCGACCGAGGTCACGGTGCGGGCGTAGGGCACGGGGTCTCTGTCGAGGCGCGGCGTGTCAGGGTCGATGACGGTCACCCGCCAGCCGAGCCGGTCGGCCAGCGCGGCGATCTCCTGGGCAACGGGCGAGACGAAGGCGAGCACGAGGCGGCGGGGGTCGTGGGGCAGCGTGACCTTCCCGTGCGCCGCCTCGCACGCCGGGTCGTGGTCATGGCCGTCGCCGTGGTCGTGGTCGTGGCTGGTGGTCATGCGACCTGCACCTCGATTGTCGGCGCGTGGGCAAACGTGTTGGAGACGTAGCAGACCCGCTTGGCCGGCTCGATCAGCGGCGCCAGCTGCTCGGCGGACAGCGACGTCTTGACGGTGAGGACGAGCGACGTGAACTTCTGGCCCTCATAGGTCCCGGTGGCAGTGACCTCCAGATCCGGCAGGACGACCCCGCGCCGGCCGGCGGCCCAGGTGAGCGCCAGCAGGTAGCAGGACGACAGCGAAGCCATCAGCAGGTCGGTGGGCATCGGTCCCATCCCGGTCCCGCCAATGTCGACCGGCTCATCGACGATGAGCGAGAAGCCACCCGCTTCCACGTCACAACGCCAGCCGCCCGCCCAGGTTGCGACGGCCGAGTTGGTGCCGCCCCGCTCAGTTGTGGTGGGCGTCGTTGTCGTGGTCATGTCCGTGGTCATGTCCGTGATCGTGTCCTGCCGGTCGGACGGCGAAGGCAGCGGCCCGCGCGGCCACATCGCCCGGAGCGACGAGCTGGGCATCGGCGAGCACCTGCTCCAGGGCCTGCAGCCAGCACCGGTAGTAGGAGTAGTCCTGACCTTCGGGGGGAGCGGACTCCCAGGCGCCGATCTTGGCGATCAGAGCATCGCGGAACACGTCATAGGACACGACGCCGGCGTCGGTGAGGGCCATGGCGAGGCCGAACGCACGTCCCTCCCAGGGTTCGGAAAAGACCAGCTCGCCGTTCTGGCGGGGCGGCGAGGCGACACCGTCGATGTCGAGGACCGCTGTCACGGGGCCGTCACCGCAGGACCGGCAACCCTGGTGACGCCGACCATGTTGTCGCGGGTGACCAGGGCGGCGAGCTCCTCCTCAGACATCGACTCGGTACCGGCCGGCCGCTCCGGCAGCACGAAGTAGCGGACCTCGGAGCTGGAGTCGACGACCTTTACCTCGACGTCATCGCCCAGTGCGGTGCCCCACTCTGCAAGCACCGCACGGGGCTCCTTGACGACGCGCGAGCGGTAGGCCGAGTCCTTGTACCAGGACGGCGGCAGGCCCAGGACCGGCCAGGGGTAGCAGGAGCAGAGCGTGCACACCACGACATGGTGCAGCACAGGGGTGTTCTCCAGCACCACCATGTGCTCGCCCTGTGGGCCCTTGAAGCCCAGCTCGGCAATCGCTGCAGTCCCGTCTTGGAGCAGCTTGGCTTTGTAGTCGGCATCTGTCCAGGCCTTGGCGACGACCTTGGCGCCGTTCATCGGGCCGACCTGCGTCTCGTAGATCCCGATGAACGTCTCGATGGTCTTGGTGTCGGCCAGCCCTCGCTCGAGCAGCAGGGACTCCAGGGCCTCAGTCCGCAGCGCCAGGTCGATGTCCGGCTCCATGTCTGCTTGCGTCACTGCACGCGCTCCAGGTAGCTCTCGTAGAGGTCGAGGGTGAGGCTGAACGGCTCGCTCCCGGCGCCCCACAGGTCATGCGCGTCGTAGGTGACGCTGTAGACGTGCTGCGGGTTCTCGGCGACGAAATGGGCTGTGGTGTCGGGGAAGACCTGTGCCGGGCGAAGGGCGGTGATCGTCCCCACCTTGGTGCGGGCGTAGCTGGGCAGGCGGGTGTGGCCGGTGGGGCCAGTCGCGCTGGTGGTCACCCGGTCTCCGACGGCGAAGGCTCGCGGCGCGTCGATGGTGCGCAGGTTGCCGCCTCCACCGCTCTCCATGGTGGGCTTGTTGGGCTCGGGATCGGCTGGCTCCTCGACCTTCTCGCCGCGCAGCGTTTTGGCCCGCGCCTCGACGGCGCCAGCTGCGAGCAGGCCGCTGTCGACCAGCAAGATCTCGGCGCTACCAAGCCAGCGGCCGTAGTAGTCGGCGAGGTACTCCTTCTCGGGCACCCGCTCCAGGGCGTGTCGGAAGGCGTGCAGGTTCGATGCCGTGGCGGCGCGGTTCGCCAGCAGGGTGAGGGCGAAGGCCCGGCCCTCCCACGGCTCCCCGAACGGCTGCTCCGACCGGTCGAGCGCCTTGAGTGGACCGAAGTGCTTCGACCTGCCACCCATGTCGTGAACGCCGTCCATGACTGTCCTTGCCTCGAGGTGGTGCGTCGTACGACGGCCGGGGTCTCGGGCCGCCGCACGACGCCTAGGGGAGTTGCGTCAGACCGTCCAGGTGTTGAGCTGGAACGACTTCTGACGCCACGCGGTCAGCGCTGAGTCGAGCACGTCGAGGGGGTTGAACGCCGTGACACCCTCAATCAGGTCGTCCTCGCGCATGCCGTAGAGCGCGCCCATTGCGAAGCGACAGGCGTAGATCTTGGCGCCCTCGTCCATGAGCACCTTGAGCTGCTTGTTCATGGACAGGTTGCCGGGGAAGCCCTCCGTGCCGACCGACGGGTAGCCGCGGGTGCCGGAGGCGATGAGGACGGCGGGGCCGTAGAGCACGATGCTGACCTCGAAGCCCTTGCGGCGCAGACGGGTCGAGGTAAGCAGGTTGACCAGCGCCACCGAACCCTCGAAGGGCACCGAGTGGATGAAGACGAACGCCGTCTCGCCCGGCTCTGCCTGGATGTCGGGAAAGACCTTGTCGCTGGTGTCGTAGAGGATGTCGCCCTCTTGGGCCCTCGGGATGTTGTTGGTCTTCGTGGTCATTCTCGATGCCTCCAAGGGCGAAAGGGGTCAGAGTTTCCGGTTGAGCCGTACCGTGCCTTGCCTTGCAGGTGGTGCAGTCAGACAGCCGGGCCCTTTGCCTGCTCGGGCTTGTGCCAGGTCTGCTGGTGGCTGCCGGGCAGGCGGTCGGCGACCTTGGCCCGGAGCGAATAGGGGAGCGCGTAGAAGGCGGGCGCGTAGACCTTCTGCCAGAAGATGTCCGCGCCCTTCGGCTCGGGTGGTACGAGGCCGTTGCGCCGCCCCACCTTCGCCTGCGCCACGACCAGCAGGTGGTGCTCGGAGGTGCTGCGCAGCCAGCGCGAGAACGACTGCTTCTGCGCCGTCACAGCTTCGACAACGCGTTCTGCGCGGCGAGCGCGATCGGCTCGTTGAGAGCTCCGATGGGCGGAGAGTAGACGTTCTCCATGGTGGCCAGGTCGCGCAGCGTGATGCCGGTGCGGACGGCCATGGCCAGGAAGTCGGCGCGCTCCTTGATGCCCTCGCCACCGACCATCTGGGCACCGATGAGCCGCAAGGTGCCCGGCTCGGCGAGCAGCTTGACCTTGACCGGCTTCATGTCGGGGTAGTAGCGCGCGCGGGAGATTCCCTGCGCGACGCCCATCACGAACGGGATACCGAGCGCGGTCGCGAGCGTCTCACTGAAGGAGACACCGCCGATCATCCACTTGCCGGCCACCATGCCCCACGGTACGTAGACCGGCTGGTAGGCGCGCTTGCCTCCGGCAGCGTTGACGCCGGCGACCTTGCCCTGGCTGTAGGCGTGGCTGCCGGACAGGCCCTGCACGGGGACGTTGGAGACTCCGTGCGGGACCTCGATGCAGTCACCGGCCGCCCACACGTCCTTGGCGGAGCTCTGCATCGTCTCGTCGACGATGAAGCCACCGGTCGTCCCGACCTTGAGCCCGGCCGTCTGCCCGAGCTCGATGTTGGGGATCTTGTGCGTGGCGACGACCAGGAGCTGGCAGGCGATCTCGCCGTCCGAGGTGCGGACGCCGCGGACGGCGCCCTTGTCGTCGCCGAGGATCGCCTCGAGCTTGGTGTTGAAGTGCAGGTGGGCGCCCATCTCGACCCACGAGTCCTCGACCGGCTTGGCGATGTCAGGGTCGGTCGCCATCGACAGCGCCCACGGCGTCGGGTCGACCAGGTGCGTCTCGATGCCGCGGTGCGCTAGCGCGGTCACCATCTCCAGCCCGAGCGGACCGGCCTCGAGGACGACTGCGCTTCGCACCGAGTCGAGAACCTTGTCCCACTCCATCGCCTCGCGGATGTTTTTCATGTAGTAGATGCCGGTGAGCTCGTTGCCGGGCACGTCGGGCTTGCCGTAGTTCCAGCCGCTGGCGATCACCAAGGCATCGAAGGGCACCTGCTTGCCCCCGACCGAGACCGTCTTGGCACTGAGGTCACACGAGTCGACCCGGGTCTCGTACCGGATGTCGATGCCCTGGTCGGCGTACTGCTGCTTGCTGCCGAGGAAGAGCCGCTCGAAGTCGGGGATCTCTTTGCCGTGCACGTAGGGGATGCCACACGGGCTGTACGCCGCGTCC
>JANLPD010000395.1:0-6397 GCA_031367045.1 Frankiales bacterium
GGCCGGCCGCTCCCAGCCAAGCCAGTCGAACAGCAGCAGGTGCTTGGGAGTGGAGGAGATCCACTCCTCGCCGCGCACGACGTGCGTGATCTCCATCAGGTGGTCGTCGACGACGACCGCGAAGTGGTACGTCGGGAAGCCGTCCGCCTTCAGGATCACCTGGTCGTCCGGCATCGGCGCATTGATCTCGCCGCGGATCAGGTCGGTGAAATGCAGCGGCGGGTCGGCCGGGATGAGCATGCGCACGACCGGGACCGGACCGGAACCGGGCAGCAGAGCCCGCTCCTGGTAGGTCTTGCCGTAGCAGAGCCGGTCGTAACCCGTGGCTTGCTTGGCCGCCTGCTGTGCCTCTCTCATCTCCTGCAGCCGGGCCGGCGTGCACCAGCAGTGGTACGCGTGGCCGTCGGCCAGCAGCCGCTCGACGTGAGGCTGGTAGGTGTCGAGCCGCTCGCTCTGCCGGTACGGCCCGAAAGGGCCGCCTTTGTCGGGGCCCTCGTCCCAGTGCAGGCCGAGCCAGGAGAGGGTGTCGTACACCTGCTGCTCGCTGTCGGCCTGGAAGCGGGCCCGGTCGGTGTCCTCTACCCGCAGCACGAACTGGCCACCCTGCTGGCGCGCGAAGGCCAGGTTGAACAGGGACATGTACGCCGTGCCGACGTGGGGGTCCCCGGTCGGTGAGGGCGCCACCCGGACCCGGACGCGCTTCCTGTCATCCATGGCGCGAGACCACCGGGTTGGTGAGGGTGCCGATCCCTTGGACCGTCACGGACACCGTCTGCCCGGCCGTCAGGGGACCAACGCCGGCCGGCGTGCCGGTCAGGATCACGTCGCCCGGCAGCAGGGTCATGAAGCCGGTGATCCACTCGATCACCGCTGGGATGTCGTGGAGTAGCGCCGACGTCCGACCGTCCTGGCGTAGAACGCCGTCCACGCGGCACTGCACCGCGAGGTCGGAGGCGTCCAGTGCTGTCTCGATCCACGGACCGATCGGGCAGAACGTGTCGTGACTCTTGCCTCGCGTCCATTGACCGTCGGCCGCTTGGTGGTCGCGCGCAGTGACGTCGTTGGCGCACGTGTAGCCGGCAACGACGTCCAGCGCCTTGTGCCGTGGCACGTCCCGGCACAACCGCCCGATGACGACGGCGAGCTCGGCCTCGTAGTCCACGCGGTTGCTGTCGCGCGGCAGCTTGACGGCCTCGCCAGGACCCACCACAGACGTGGACGGCTTGAGGAACACGACCGGGTTGGCCGGCCCGCTGGCGTCGCCCGGCATGGCACCCATCTCGGCGGCATGATCGGCATAGTTCTTGCCGATACAGACCACTTTGCTCGGCAGGACGGGGGCCAGCAGCCGTACGTCGATCAGCGCGTGGCGCGCACCGGACAGGGCAGGGGTCCCGAAGGGATGGCCGTCGATGACGGCAACAAAGAGGTCCGCCGGATTCTCGCCGGGACCCTCCACCACGCCGAAACCGACCTCGCCGTCCACGCTGAAGCGGGCGATGCGCACGCGAGAAGACCTCCTGGACGTCGGGATCGGACTGCAGCCCGAGGCTACCGTCGCTCAAGCAAGCCCCATGCAGATCCGCTGAGCAGGGAGTTCATCGGCGGCGGCCGGCCTAGGAGCGGCGGAGAAGCCCTGACGTGTAGGCATCCTCGAGCGCCTGCCACGACGCCTCGATGACGTTCTCGTGCACACCGACCGTGCTCCACTCGGTGACGCCGTCGGTGGTCTCGACGAGCACGCGCGTCACAGCGTCGGTGCCGTGGGCGCCACTGACGATGCGCACCTTGTAGTCGGTGAGCTCCATGACTGCCAGCGCCGGGTACAGCTCGATGAGCGCCTGGCGCAACGCGTTGTCCAGGGCATTGACCGGCCCGTTGCCCTCACCGGTCGCCACAATGCGGGCGCCTTCAGCGTGCAGTTTCACCGTCGCCTCAGAGACGACGTCGCCGTTGCGGCGACGCTCGACGATCACCCGCCAGGACTCGAGGTCGAAAAAGCTCGCCCGCTGACCCATCTCCTCGCGCAGCAGCAGCTCGAAGCTCGCCTCGGCGGCCTCGAAGGACCAGCCGACCGACTCGAGGTCCTTCACCCGCTCAATCACCCGGCCGATCGTTTCAGCATCAGGGGAAAGGCCCATCTCACGGCCCTTGAGCTCGATCGTGGCCCGGCCGGCAAGCTCGCTGACGAGCAGCCTCATATCGTTGCCGACGGCAGCAGGGTCGATGTGTTGGTAGAGGTCGGGGTCGGCCTTGACGGCGCTGACATGAAGGCCGGCCTTGTGGGCGAACGCGCTCGACCCCACCCACGACTGATGAGGGTCGGGCGTGATGTTGGCCACCTCGGCGACGGCGTGGGCGACCCGGCCGAGCTCGGCCAGCCGACCGGTCGGCAGGACCTGGCGACCGAGCTTGCCCTCAAGTGCTGCCACGACGCTGAACAGGTCGGCGTTGCCACAGCGCTCGCCGTAGCCGTTCGCGGTGCCCTGCACATGGGTTGCACCGACCTCGATCGCCGCGAGCGAGTTGGCGACCGCGCAGGCGGTGTCGTTGTGGGCGTGGATCCCCAGGCGCAGCCCGGTCTCCAGCACGGCCCCCACGACATCCTGCAGCTGCGTGGGCAGCATGCCGCCGTTGGTGTCGCACAGTACGAGCACGCTGGCCCCGGCCTCCGCGGCGACGCGCAGAACCTCCACGGCGTACGCCGGGTCTGCGGCGTAGCCGTCGAAGAAGTGCTCGGCGTCCAAAAAGACCCGCATCCCCTCACCGACCAGGTGGGCGACGCTGTCACCGACCATGGCCAGGTTCTCCTCGCGGGTCGTCCGCAGGGCGCGCTCGACGTGGCGCACATCGCTCTTGGCCACCATGGTGGCGATCCCGGCCCCGGACTCGCGAAGGTGAGCCAGGTCGACGACGACGTCGCCGCTCGGCCGCCGGGTGGACCCAAAGGCGGCGAGTTGCGCGGTCCGCAGGACCAGCTCGGACCGCGCGCGGCGAAAGAACTCGGCGTCCTTGGGATTGGCACCCGGCCAGCCGCCCTCGATGAAGCCGACGCCGAGGTCGTCGAGGTGACGGGCGATCGCCAGCTTGTCGTTGGCCGACAGCACAAGTCCTTCGCGTTGGGATCCGTCACGCAAGGTGGTGTCGTAGACGTGGAAGGCATCGTTGGGGACAGCCCTCACATCGGGGGTGCTGTCGGTGCTGGCGGTGGGCGGTGCCACAGGGCGGTCCTCAGGCAAGGTGGCAGCGAGCGGGCGCTGCCCGGGTCGGACGGACGGTCAGATGGTCGGACGCCGGCCCAGGTAAGCAGGCAGGTAGCCCCGGCGGGTTCACCGCCAGCGATCATTGTCTCAGACCCCGGTCGCGCGCCTTTGAGGCCTCGAGCCAGCGACCGGGCCAACAGCGCCGGACCTGCGCCCACGAAGGCGTTCAGGGTCGGGTTACGACCCGCTTGCTGCCCAGCAAGCGGGTGCCTTCCCGACCCTCAACGCCGTTTGGGGGTGACAGCAGGGGGGCGCCCGGGTTGCTCAGGCTTGCCGGGCGAGTCAGGAGCCGTCGAAGACGCGGCTGGCGAGGAAGTCCTGCTCCGTGAGCGTCACGAGCTCGTCCTTGCCCACCAGGCCGGGGCGTTCCACGAGTCGCCGGGCCTGGCGCAGCCGGGCCCGCTCCAAGGCGTTGCGGACGCTGCGTGCATTGGCGAACCGCGGCTGCTCCTTGCGCCGGGTGATGTAGTCGCGCAGCACCGGCCCCGCGGCGGGGGCAAGGCGGTAGTGCTCCTTGGTCATCAGCAGGTCGGCGATGGCGACCAGCTCGTCGACGTCGTAGTCGGGGAAGTCGAGGTGGTGTCCGATCCGCGAGCTCATGCCCGGGTTGGACTGGAAGAACACGTCCATCCGGTCGGCGTAGCCAGCCAGCACGACGACCAGGTCGGCGCGGTCGTTCTCCATCGCCTGCAGAAGGATCTCGATCGACTCCTGGCCGTAGTCCCGCTCGTTCTCCGGCCGGTAGAGGTAGTAGGCCTCGTCGATGAACAGCACCCCACCCATCGCGCGCTTGACCACCTCCTTGGTCTTCGGAGCGGTATGACCGACGTACTGGCCGACCAGGTCGTCGCGAGTGACGGCGACCAGGTGACCGCGCCGCAGGTAGCCGAGCCGGTACAGCAACGCCGCCATCCGCATGGCAACGGTGGTCTTGCCCGTGCCGGGGCTGCCGGTGAAGCTCATGTGCAGGTTGGGCCGCTCGGACACGAGCCCGAAGCGACGCCGGGCCCGGTCCACCAGCAGCAGCGCCGCGATCTCGGCCACCCGCTGCTTGACGGGCGCGAGGCCGACGAGCTCCTGGTCGAGCTCGAGCAGGACGTCGTCGACACCAGCCTGTACCCGCTCCTGCGCCAGGTCGAGCGTGGCGTCGTCGGCAAGCAGCTCTGCTTCGGGGAGCGGCAAGTCCGCCGCCGCCCGCTGCGGCGCGGTACCGAATCCCTGCCGTGGCGGGAGCGGCGCCGCGCCGCGATCAGGCGCCGATGTCACTGCGCGCCGTAGCGCTGTCCGGATGGCCGGTCCGTGGCGTAGGAGTGCAGCGTGTAGCGGATGCGGCGGTCGCTGGTCTCCTGCCGCTCGAGCCGGAAGCCGGGCTCGACGCTGGGTCGCTGGACGAGAAACGACATCGCCACCGTCTGGCGGCCAAGGCTCGCGTCGTAGGCATTGACCCGGATGTAGGTCTCCGGGTTGCCGGCGCGGGCTTTGTTGACTTCCGCCACCACGCCAACGGCGTCGGCGAGGTCGAACATCGGCAGCCCGTACATCTCCCAGTAGGTGTTGCGCGGGTGCGGGTCGTCGGTGTACTCGATCGAGAGCGGCCAGCCCTGGTCGAGCGCGTACTGGACCTGGCTGCCGATCTCCTCGTCGGTGAGCTCGGGCAGGAAGGAGAACATTCCCTGGGTGATCCGCATGATGGCTCCTCGGCTCAGACCGACGGCGTCGCGACGACGTCGGGGGTGTCGGTCGACGTGTAGTCGAAACTGATGTCGCCCCAGAGGCCGAGCGAGGCCTCCAGCGCCGGGCTGTGCTTGGCCGCCGCCTTGAGGATGTCGCGCCCTTCGCGCAGGTAGTCGCGGCCCTCGTTGCGCGCCTTGATCATGGCTTCCAGAGCGACCCGGTTGGCCTCGGCGCCGGCGGCGATGCCCATCGGGTGGCCGATGGTGCCGCCGCCGAACTGCAGGACGACGTCGTCGCCGAGGTAGTGCAGCAGCTGGTGCATCTGACCTGCGTGGATGCCGCCGGAGGCGACCGGCATAACCGGCGCCATCCGGGCCCAGTCCTGCTCAAAATACAGGCCCTTGGACAGGTCGGCATCGACCTGGTCCTTGCGCAGCGTGTCGTAGAAACCGGCTGTGATCATCGGGTCGCCCTCGAGCTTGCCGACGACGGTGCCGGCGTGGATGTGGTCGACACCGGCCAGGCGCATCCACTTGGCGATCACCCGGAACGAGACGCCGTGGTCCTTCTGCCTTGTGTAGGTACCGTGTCCGGCGCGGTGCAGGTGCAGCAGCACCCCGTTGGCCCGGCACCAGACGGCCATCGACTGGACAGCGGTGTAGCCGACCGTCAGGTCGATCATGACGATGATGCTGCCGAGATCCCTCGCGAACTCAGCCCGCTCGTACATCTGCTCCATCGTGCCTGCGGTGACATTGAGGTAGTGGCCCTTGACCTCGCCGGTCTCGGCCTGCGCCCGGTTGACCCCCTCCATCGAGTACAGGAAGCGGTCGCGCCAGCGCATGAACGGCTGGGAGTTGATGTTCTCGTCGTCCTTGGTGAAGTCCAGCCCGCCGCGGCAGGCCTCGTAGACGACCCGCCCGTAGTTGCGGGCGGACAGGCCCAGCTTGGGCTTGGTCGTCGCGCCGAGCAGCGGCCGGCCGAACTTGCCGAGGTACTCACGTTCGACCACGAGCCCGTGCGCCGGCCCCTGGAAGGTCTTGGTGTAGATCGGCGGGATGCGCATGTCCTCCAGGCGCAAAGCCTTGAGCGCCTTGAAGCCGAAGACGTTGCCGATGATCGAGGAGGTGAGGTTGGCGATCGACCCCTCCTCAAACAGGTCTACGTCGTAGGCGATGTAGGCGATCCACTGGTCGTCGCGACCTGGGACCGGAGACACCCGGTAGCACTTTGCCTGGTAGTGCTCATGGGCAGTGAGCCGATCGGTCCACACCACCGTCCACGTCGCGGTCGAGGATTCGCCGGCGACGGCCGCGCCCGCCTCCTCCGGCGGCACCCCCGGCTGTGGGGTGATGCGGAAGGCGCACAGGATGTCCGACGCCTTCGGCTCGTAGTCGGGCTCCCAGAAACCCATCTCGGCGTAGGGAATGACACCGGCGCCCCAGCGCCCGGGGTTGGCC
>JANLPD010000418.1:0-2987 GCA_031367045.1 Frankiales bacterium
ACCACCGGACCCCGAACCCTTGCGGCTCGGGGAAACGACGTAACAACCCTTGACTTTGCTCATGTATTCACCTCCCGTTTGTCTGATGACACGACGCGGAGTGAAGTCGGAGCGGACGGCGATGCGTCCGCCGCCCGGCCCGATCTCTCCGCAGACTGATGAAGGCGCGCGTAGGCCCCGTCGCGATGGCGCAGCTCGAAGGGCGTTCCCACCTCGACGATGTGGCCGCGCTCGAGCACCGCGACGCGATCGGCTCGCTCGGCAAGATTCAAGTGGTGTGTGACCGTGATGACGGTGCGCCCTGTCCGCACCCGCTCGATGGCCTCGATGATCTGGTACTCGCTGTGTGCATCCAGCCCGCTGGTCGGCTCGTCGAGGAGCAGGACGTCGGGGAGCCGCACCACGGCGCGGGCGAACGCAATTCGTCGCAGCTGTCCCCCCGACAATCGCGCTCCACCTTCACCGACGGGCGTGTCGTACCCGAGCGGCAGACGATCCACGAATTCATCGATGAGTGCCAGCCGGCCGATGATCTCGACCTCGGTTCGGCTCGCTTCCGGACGCCCGAATCGGATGTTGTCCTCGATCGTCCCATCGAGCATCCAGGGCTGTTGCGAAACAAATCCGAACCGGGCACGCAGTGAGGAGGGGTCGATGTCCTTGAGGTCGACGCCGTCGAGGAAGATGTGTCCCGCAGACGGGTCGTACAGCCGCAGCAGGAGTTGCAGCAACGTGCTCTTGCCTGCCCCCGTGGGCCCGACGATGCAGTAGTGCTCACCCGGTTGGACGCCGAAGGTAGCCCGGTCGATGACGGGTACGCCCGCCTCGTATGCGAATCCGACGTCCGCGAACCAGATGCCATAGCTGGGCGTTGTCGCGGGCACAGCCCGCTCGGATACCGGAAGTTCTTCGGTGCTCGCGAGAACTTCGAGAAGACGGTCCTTGCTCGCCGCACCCCGCGCCAGACTGGTGGCAAGACTCGAAAGGGATCGCACCGGGCCGTAGACGCTCCCCACGTACGAGAGCACGATCAACAGCGTCCCGACTGTCATGCGCCCTTCGTTCACCCGCAGGACGCCCACCCAAAGAACCAATGCGCTGCCGATGGCCAACACGAAGTTCCCAATCGGAGAGAAGCGTGCATCCGCCCGCAGACTCGTTATGGCCGCGTCAGTGGCAGCACCGTTGCGGAACGAGAATCGATCCATCGAGTCGTCCTGGCGCTGGAACGCCTGCACAACGCGGACGTTACGAACGATGTCGGTCGTCGTCGATGCAAGACGGCCTGCCTCGTCGCGCGACAACCGCTGGGCACGTCGCACGACCCTGCGTCGCTTCACCACGACCAACACAAGGATGGGTACCGCGGCCAACCCGATGAGACCGAGCGTGCGATCCAAGCTCAGCAACACCAATATCATTCCGCACAGGGTCAGGGTCTCGGGGACGAGCACCGTGTAGCTCGCGACGAGTGCGTCCTGCACCCGGCCGACGTCGCTCGTGACGCGACTGACGAGGTCGCCGCTGCGGTGGCGATCGTGAAAGTGGCCTGATAGCACCAACAGACGCGCCATGACCCCGCGCCGCAGATCTGCGCCGAGTCGCTCAGCGACTCGACCCACGACCATCGTCTCGCCGTAACCGATGAGCGTCGAGACCAATACCAAGGCCACGGACGCAACTGCAGTCGCCGCAGCGAGCCCCGATGGCGACAGGCTCGAGAATGCTCCTGCCCAGCTCGGCAGCGGCTGGTCGCCTGCCGCGTGGTCGATTGCCAGCTTCAGTGGCCACGGCTGGAGAACGATCAGGCCGGCCTGGAAGACCGAAAGCGTGCCGGCCACGATGAGTCGCCCCCGGTAAGGCCGGCGATACGGCCCGAAGACCTTCGCACCGTCGTTTCTCCGCAGGCGGGTCGGCACCGAAGGCGGATTCACAACTGACGATGCAACCAGATGGAAAGAGCCGGTGAATGAGCCAAATGGACTGAACTATCAGGCGAACAGCACACCACACCTCGTCGCGGGCAGGCAGACTGAGCAAATGCGCTCGACCCGAGGCCGCCTGTTGCTCGCCGGCCCGAACTTGCGCGACCCCAACTTCTTCCGCACCGTGGTCCTGATGCTCGACCACGACGCGGCAGGGGCACTCGGCGTGGTTCTCAACCGGCCCACCGACTACCCCATCGTGTCCGCGCTCCCACAATGGGCCGCTGCAGTCTGCGAACCCGATGTGGTCTTCGTCGGTGGGCCCATCGCACCCGAGAATGCAATTGCACTCGGACAACTCCGCAGCGGACACGCGGAGCCTGCGGCGTGGAATCGCGTGACCGGCGACATCGGCATCGTCAACCTCGAAGCGGGCGGACCGATTCGCGAGCTCAGCAACATCCGCATCTTCGCCGGCTACGCCGGCTGGGCCCCCGGCCAACTCGAAGGTGAGCTCGCGGCCAACGGTTGGATCGTGCTCGACTCGACGACAACCGACACCTGCACCCCGATGCCCCAGGCGCTCTGGCAGGACGTGCTGAAGCGCCAGCCGGGCTCGCTCGCGATGCTCGCGGAGTATCCCGACGAGCCGGCGTGGAACTGAGTCATCGCTTGGGCGCAGTCAGCTCGAGCACCAGCCCGTCGAGATCGCGCACCCGCGCGTTGTAGCTCACGGCTTCTTCGAAGATCGCCCCGATCGCGACGCCTCGACCGAGCAGCTCGGTGCGGACCCGGTCGAGCGTGGCGCGGTCGGCTACTGCGAACGACAGGTGATCGATTGCCGTCGACGAGAGCCCCGGAACCTGCTCAGCCGCGGCTGTCTGCAAACCGATCACGAACCGTGCGGTCGGGTGACGCAGCCCGGCGTACGGACCTGACTCGATCGACCCCGCAACGAACTGCTCCAGCCCGAGCACCTGGCAGTACCAAGTCGCGCTGGCCGCCACGTCACGCACCACGAGCTGCATGTGCGACACACCGAGGATCACCCCTTGAGCGTAG
>JANLPD010000454.1:0-7117 GCA_031367045.1 Frankiales bacterium
CCGGCGCCCGGGGTCGCGACCGTGAGGAAGTCCCGGGGCGCCTGCCGCAGGTAGGCCACGAGCGCGGACCGCTGCCAGGCACGCAAGGCCACCGGCGGCGTCGCGGGGGCTGGAGCAGTCAAGGGTGCGGGGCGCCTTCTCGGTCGTCGGGGGCAAGATCTTCGGGCCGGCGGCGCGAGTCCAGCACGCCTGCTCCGACACTAGGCGAGCCGGCTGACAGGGCGGTCCGGACCCGCCGCCTTCACCTGTTGCCGACCGCACCCTCCGCCCAGCGCCGGCTGCACCCTCCGCCCAGCGCGTGCCGCCGATGCACGCGAGCTGCGACGGGTGGGACCAGTGCGGAGAACGAGGTGGTCGAGCGACGATGTCGATCACACTTGCGTGCATCTGCGCCTAACGAAGGCGTGGGTCGGGCGCGTGGGTCGGGCGCGTGGGTCGGGCGGGGCTAGCGCGGGGGGGCCGGTGGGGGGGCTAGCGCTGGCTGCGCAGGTAACGCCGTCCGGCGGCCGCGATCAGCAGCAGCAGCGCAGCGAGGCTGGGGACCAGTGCGGTGCTGCCGGTGGCGGCCAGGCCATGCGTCGAAGGGCCGGCCACCGGAGCTGTGCCGGGACCGGGAACATGACCGGGGACCGGCCCGAGACCGGGGGCGGGACGGGGAACCTGACCGGGGACTGGACCGGGGACGATGCCCGCCGGTCCGCAGACAGCCGGGTCAGCCCTCGCGTCATCTCCCGTGCGCGAGCCAGGCTGGCCGCTCGTCGGGGCGCCATTGCAGTTGCCGTAGGCGTCGTGGAAGGCCCCGGCAGGGCCGGTGAGCAGGACGAGTCCCTGGCCATCATCGGCGTTTGCTATCTCCGGGCTCGCCGCGTCGGCAGGTCGCGCCGTGAGGTCTTTTTCCGGCGTGGCGTCCGGGTAGCGAACGCGGGCCGCGCTGTTGGTCGGCACCTGGAGGGACAGCCGCGTCGACGCCACGACCGGGAAGGGGCTCGAGACCAGCCGGTAGTGGTTGGCTGTGACGAGGAAGCGGTAGGTGCCGAGGGTCGCGTCCCGCGGCACCTCCCACTGCGCCGAGTAGGCACCGGTATCACTGACGCGCCAGATGATCTGCAAGCCCTGGTCGTCAGCGGCTGTCGTCCACGCATTGCCGCTCAATCGCTCCGTCGACACAAACGTGTTGCCCAGCCGCATGTCGAGTCCCTTGGGGCCGCCTTGCCAGGAGTAGGAGGCACGCGCCAGGCGCTGGGTCCGGGTCGGTTGGGCCTTCGGGCTCGCGCTCGTCGCCCCCGTACCGAAAGGCGGCGCCGTGTCGACGACGTCGTTGCGGGGGTCGGCGTCGTACGCCACTGGGGCAGGGCTACCGGAGGTGAGGGCAGCCGTGAGGACGCCGAGCTGCTCCTGAAGGAGCGCCGAGGTTTCGCGGCCGTACAGCATCGACCCACCCTCATAGTGCTGTTTGTCGTACTCCTGCGGGGTGACGAAGTAACTGAGGTACTCGTTGGCGAGCCCGGAGAGCTGGACGCCGGTGATACCGGTGGGCGCTGCGGCGAGCACGCTCGCGCGCACCCGGCGGCCCATCTCCACGGTCATCTCGCCGGGGACAGTAGCGATCAGCCGCTCCCCCACGCGGGCGACGAGCAGCGGCACGGCCTGGGGCGTCGACCCCGGGCTCACGAGGCTGGTGGGCACGACTATCTTGTGGCCCTGTGCCGGATCTGCCGGGAAGTCGACCGGGCTGCTGCGACCCTCGAACGGTTGCTTGGTGGGGTCGTACAGCAGCCCCCGCCCCTCCTCGCTACCGGTGAACAGCGGCAGGCCAGGTGTCGCCTTGGCCGAGACGTTGCCGCCCGCGGCGCTCTGACCGCAAAAGCAGACCCGCGTCCACCGGGTGGCCAGCTCCGGGGTGGTCGTCATCGATGCGCCAGCTGCCTGCCAGGCAACGAGCATCTTGGCGGCCTCAACCCGACCCACCTCGTCGGCAGCTGCCGGTCCGGTGCGGGTGAGTCCAGCGGACTGGTCGCCCTCGTCGGTGTTGCCGTAGGCATTGACGACGTCCTGACCAGCTGGAACTGCGCCAGCAGTGCGCAGCGCGGCCTCGACGACGCGCGTCGCCGCGCCGTGGTGGTCGGCGTTGTAGACGCCGTAGGTGAACTTGTTCACGGTGCCCTGGTCGGCGAACGTCGACCACAGCCCGACCGTCCTGAACGCGCCGCCGACCTGCTTGTCGACCCGCAGCACCTGCACCTCGGGGTCGATCGTGTCGACGTAGCCCAGCGGGTCGTCGGACACCTTCCCGGTGCCGAAGGGCTTACTGATCCCGTGATCGGCGAGGTGGGCCTCGAGGCTGCGGTTGGCCGTCAGGCCGGTCAGGGAGGTCGTGGCCCACCCCACCTTGGCAGCCGCCCGGTCCTCGTCCGCACGCGTGATGGCTTGCACCAGCTGGCGGACCTGGAAGGCATAGAGCTGCGGGTCGAGCGCGCCGGTGACGTGCTGCATGGCGAATGTCGAGCCGGTGCGAAAGACGGTGTTGTAGGTGTTGAAGTTGTAATAGCCGCTGGGCGCCGCATGGGTGGCGCTGGCAGACACGATGATGTTGCTCTCGCGAAACCCCCTCCCGGCAAGCGCTATAGCGGCGGCCTTGACGACGCCGCCCGCGACGCCGCTCAGGTCAGCGGCTACGAGCGCGAGCTTCTGACCCCCCCGCGAGAGCACGATGGCGCGGTTCTGGATCCGCGTGTGCACCCCCCTGAGCACGGCGTCGCTGCGCACCCAGCCCTGCATGTAGTAGCCGGTCGGTGCGGTGATGTCAGAGCGCCCTACGCCCGCCTGGAGCGCCGGCTCGACGGCCTGAGCGGAGGGGAGCGAGAGCGCGCTGAGAAGCAGCAGTATGGGGACGACAACTGCGGGGGGACGGCGCACGGTGGCGCACATTACCGGCGGCCCCGGCGCGCCCTGTGCGGGAGGGACCGGCCGCGTCGTACCGTCGCTCGCCGCGACGAGCAGAACAGGCGAAGGTGAGGAGCGGATGAAGCACAGGGAGTACGCCGACGACGTCCTGGCGGCAGGCCCTCCGAAGCGCCGCGAGGTCCCTGTCGTCGAGGCCGCTACCGGGCTCGTCGTCGAGGATCACGACGGGTTCTGCGGGGCAGTTGTGGAGGCCCAGAAGGACGTCGTGGTCCTGGCGGACCGGCATGGGAGGCGCCGGACCTTCCCGCTGTCCCCGGGCGGCTTCCTGCTCGAGGGCGCGACGGTCACCCTCGTGCGGCCCGCGGTCGCCGGACCGGTCGCGCCGACGAGGACCGCCTCGGGATCGGTCGCCCTGCCCGGACACACCGCACGGGTAGCCAGGGCCAGCCGGATCTTCGTCGAGGGCAAGCACGATGCCGAGCTCATCGAGCGGGTCTGGGGGGCCGACCTACGCTACGAGGGCGTCGTGGTCGAGCTGCTGGACGGCGCCGACAACCTGCCGGATGTCGTCGCGGCCCTGCGCCCGTCGCGCGACGCCCGGATCGGCGTGCTGCTCGACCACCTCGTGGGCGGGTCGAAGGAGACCCGCATCTTGGCGCAGGTCCGCTCCCCCCACGTCCTGGTGGTCGGCCATCCGTATGTCGACGTCTGGCAGGCGGTCCGGCCGGAGCGGGTCGGGCTGACCGCCTGGCCCAACATCGCGCGCGGCCTGGATTGGAAGACCGAGATGAGCCGGGCGCTCGGGGCGCCGGACTCCCAGACAGCCTGGCGCAAGGTCTTGGCCTCGGTGCGGTCCTACGCCGACCTCGAGCCCGCCCTGCTCGGCCCCGTCGAGCAGCTCATCGACTTCGTCACAGCGCCCAAGGGCTAGGGCGGCGCATCCGCTACTAGCCTGGCCGATCGTGTCGACCGCCTCCGCGAGCCCGCCGCGCAGTGCCCTGCTGGCATCCTGGGCCTCTGCCTGGCTGGCCGGCGACGCATCGCTGCCCGAGCTCGTCTCGCGGGTCACGACCTATGACGACGGTCATGTCGTCGAAGGGCTCGCCGTCGACGACCTGCCGCTGGACAAGGCGGTTGCCCAGCTGCGCGCCGAGGGCGTCACCACGATGCGGGTGGTGCTGCCCGTTCCTGGCGACGTGCTGGGGCTGCCCGCCCCGGGTCCGTTCACCAGGGCGGCCCTGTCGGCGTCCGAGGGACTGCTGGCCCTGCATGCCGATCGCACGGGGCACGGCCTGGTGCCGACCGTCACCGCCCACGGGAGCGTCTACGACGGCACGGTCACGACAGTGCGGTGGACGGCGTACGACGTGCCGGTGGCCGTGCCCGACCTCGGCCCGTGGCTGCACGACGCCGAGCACGACCTGCGGCGTGGCCTCGTCGAGGTGACCGATGTGCTGCAGCAGCTCGACACCGCAAGGTGGCGCGTCGAGCTCGGCGACGCACTGCACGATCTGCGCGCCGAGGCGCGCGCCGGCATCGACCAGGACGAGCTGCCCGGGGGCTACCCGCCGCGGGCTCGATCGGTGCTGGTCCAGGCGCGCAACCTCGCCGGCGTCCTGCAGCTGGCCGGGCAGGACTTGGGTGGCGCCATCGACAGCCAGACCGCAGCGACGCGCAAGCAGGCACTCGCAGAGCTCGAGCGGCTGGTCCGCCGGGCTCGCGTGGCCGCCTACAACTCCTACGGGCTCAGCACATGACGCTGCTTGTCACCGTCACCGGCAAGGACCAGCCCGGTGTGACCGCGCGGCTCATGGACGTCCTCACCGCGGCCGGGGCCTCGGTCTCCGACGTCGAGCAGGTCGTCGTGCACGGCCGGCTGCTGCTCGGGGTCGTGATCAACGGCGAGGGCTCGGGACAGGACGTGCGCGCCGCCCTGGTCGCCGCCCTGCCGTCGATGGACCTGGAGTTCACGCCGCTGGAGGACGACGAGGTAGTGCGCACGCAGGTCCGCCACCACGTCACCGTGCTCGCCGCCCCGCTGCGGCCCGCTGCCCTGGCGGCGGTCACCCGGCGGCTCGCGCAGTGCGGCGCCAACATCGAGCGCGTCGTGCGGCTGTCGAGCTACCCAGCCACCGCCTACGAGCTCATTGTCGCGGGCGGCGACACCACGCGGCTCCGGGCCGAGCTCGCCCTTGAGGCGGTGGCCCAGAGCGTCGACGTCGCGGTCGAGCCGGCGTCGCTCTACCGGCGGGCGCGGCGGCTGGTCGTTATGGACGTCGACTCGACCCTTGTGCAGGGCGAGGTCATCGAGATGCTCGCCGCAGAAGCAGGGTGCGAGGCCGAGGTCGCCCGCGTCACGACGGCCGCCATGGCAGGGGAGCTCGACTTCGAGGCCTCGCTTCGAGCCCGCGTCCGGCTGCTTGAGGGCCTGCCGGTCGAGGCGGTCGACCGCGTCCGGGCCGCCGTCCGGTTGACGCCCGGTGCCCGCACCCTGGTCCGGACCCTCAAGCGCCTCGGCTATGCCGTAGGCATCGTGAGCGGTGGTTTTACTGCCGTCACGGACGACCTCGTCTCCGGGCTCGGCCTCGACCACGCGCTCGCCAACGTGCTCGAGGTCGTCGACGGCCACCTGACAGGTCGCGTCGTCGGCGCCGTCGTGGACCGGGCCGGCAAGGCCGACGCCCTGCGCCTTTTCGCTGCCGCCGAAGGGCTCACGATGGCGCAGACGGTAGCCATCGGCGACGGCGCCAACGACCTCGACATGCTCGAGGCGGCCGGCCTGGGGATCGCGTTCAACGCCAAGCCTTTGGTGCGTGAGGCCGCCGACGCAGCGCTGTCCGTGCCGTGGCTCGACACCGTGCTCTACCTGCTGGGCATCACCCGCGAGGAGGTCGAGGCGGCGGACGCACAGGCCTGACCCACGATCCACTCACCGGGTGCCAGCGGCCGGCGGGCGCGCTGGCGCGGTGCAGCACCGCGCCGGGCAGCGGTCGTGCGTCGCGACGCAGCCGTGCGTCGACAGCTCTGGGCCAGCCATCCGCTCGACGACGAGGCGTCGCAGCATCGCGACGAATTCGGGGTCCGTGCCGACTGTCGGCGAGCGACGGGCCACCAGGCCGGGCAGCTGGGCGACCCGCTCCTGCGCCTGAACGTCGAGGTCGTAGAGCACCTCGACGTGGTCGCTCGTGAAGCCGATCGGCACCATTACGACCTCCCGCACCCCTTCGGCGTACAGCTGCTCGATCCGGTCGCCCACGTCGGGCTCGAGCCATGGCACCTGCGGGGGCCCGCTGCGTGACTGGAAGACGAGCTCCCACTGCCGAGGCTCGTTGAGCTGCTCGACGACCCGGCTCGAGGCAGCGCGCAGCGCCTCGACGTACGCCCCACCTTCGGGACCGGACGTGTCGGCGCTTGCCTGCGGGATCGAGTGGGCGGTGAACAGCAGGCGGGCGTCAGGGCCGAGACCGTCGAGCTGGGCGGCGACCCCGCGCGCGACGGGACCGACGAAGCCGCCCTCGCAGTAGTAGTGCCGCAGTTTGGTCACCAGCGGCCCCTGGCCGGCGCGGGCCAGCCAGACGTCCTCCCGGTACTGCCGGCAGCCCGAGTACGACGGGTAGGCGCTCGTCACCACGGCCAGCGCGTGCCGCCTGTTGTCCGCACGCATCGTCGCGAACGTCTCAGCCAGGAAGGGGTGCCAGTTGCGGTTGCCCCAGTAGACCGGCAGGTCCGGGCCGTGCGCCGCCAGCTCTGCCTGCAGCGCTGCCACCAGGTCGCGGGCCTGCTGGTTGATCGGGGAGACGCCGCCGAACACGTCGAGGTAGTGTCGCGACACCTCGGCGAGGCGCTCGGCCGGGATCCCGCGTCCACGCGTGACGTTCTCCATGAACGGCAGTACGTCCTGCGGACCCTCGGGCCCGCCGAAGGAAACCAGCAGAAGGCTGTCGATGGGCGGGGGGCTTTCGGGCGGGGCGTCAAGAAGCGACAGGTCGGGGTCGGGCACAACCCCATCCTCTGCCAGTCAGTACGGTCCCTGCATGTCGAAGGTCGCACTGAGCACCCGGTCGTCGTCGGGCATGGTGCCGAGGCTGGCCCGCAGCCTGGCTGGCGAGGGCCTTGGACTGCTGCCGTGAGCGGACCCCTGGCACTGGTTGGATCCGGTGAGTACCTCGAGGTGATGCTCGAGGTGGAGCGCGGCCTGCTGGCCGGCCGGCCG
>JANLPD010000497.1:0-2305 GCA_031367045.1 Frankiales bacterium
GGATGTTCGTGCGCATGAGGCCGCCGGGCTTCGGGAGCTGTTCCAAGATCGTGACGTGGTATCCGACCGGCAGCAGGTCGTTCGCGACGGTGAGGGATGCGGGGCCCGCTCCTACGCAGGCGACCCGCTTGCCGTTGCGGACCTCGGCGCCGCGGGGCAGCCGATCGCTGACGTCACCGCGCAGGTCAGCCGCGACCCGCTTGAGCCGGCAGATCGCGACTGGGTCCCCGTCGACCCGGACGCGGCGGCAGGCCGGCTCGCAGGGCCGGTCGCAGGTGCGCCCGAGGATGCCGGGGAAGACGTTGCTCTCCCGGTTGAGCAGGTACGCATCGTCGTACCGCCCCTGGGCGATCAGCCGGATGTACTCGGGCACGTTGGTGTGGGCGGGGCAGCCCCACTGGCAGTCCACGACCTTGTGGAAGTACCCCGGGTCGGCGACGTCCGTCGGATCCACGCCTCTCCCCACATTCCGCGCGCCCTGTGCTGTCACCCAAACCTACGCCGAACCAGGACAACCCGATCAGCGGACCAGCTCCTTGAGAGCGGAAGCGATCTGCGCCAGCCCAGCCTTGGCGTCAGCGAACAGCATCCCGGTGCGGATGTTCGCATAGAGCTCGTTATCGATGCCGGCGTAGCCTGTGCCCATCGAGCGCTTGATAACGACCACGCTGCGGGCCCGGTCGACGTCGAGGATCGGCATGCCATAGATGCTCGAGCCCGGGCGACGGGCCGCCGGGTTGGTGACGTCGTTGGCTCCCACCACGAGGGCAACGTCGGCGGTCGGCAGTGCGACGTTGGACTCGTCGAGGTCGCGCATCACGTCGTACGGCACGTTGGCCTCGGCCAGCAGCACGTTCATGTGGCCGGGCATCCGCCCTGCGACGGGGTGGATCGCGTAGAGGACCTCGACCCCGTTTCGCGTCAGCTGATCGGCGAGGGCAGCGATCTCATGCTGCGCCTGGGCCGCTGCCAGCCCGTAACCGGGGACGATCACGACCCGCGAGGCATAGGCGAGCTGAATCGCGACGTCGTCCGCGGCGACCGAACGGACCCCCGTGGCGGTGCCCCCCGTGACCGGTCCCCCGGCCGTGCCGAACCCGCCCGCCATGATGCGCAGCAGCGAGCGGTTCATCGCCACCGCCATCAGCCGGGTGAGGATGCTTCCGGACGCGCCGACCAGTGCCCCGGCCGTGATGAGCAGGACGCTGTCCAGCATGAAGCCGGTCATGGCGACTGCGACGCCGGTGAACGCGTTGAGCAGGCTGATGACGACCGGCATGTCCGCGCCGCCGATAGGCATCACCATTGCGACTCCCAGTAGGAGCGCCGCCACGCCCATGACGGTCAGCAGCGCGGTGCCGCCGCCAGACCCGACGAGCACCGCGCCTGCACCGACGAGGACGACAGCCGGTACGGCGGTCAGCAGCCGAGACCCCGGGAAGACCACCGGGTTGCCGGAGATGATCCCCTGCAGCTTGCCCGCCGCGACGAGGGACCCGGAGAACGTGAGCACCCCGAGGGCAACATCCAGGGCCGCGCTCACACTCACAGCCGAGAACGCCTCGACGTGGCCGGCCCGGTTGCCGACGTCTACGAACGCGATGAGCGCGGCTGCCCCACCACCGGCGGCGTTGAAGAGGCTGACCAGCTGCGGCATGTCGGTGAGCTCGACCTTCCGTGCCCCCCACGCACCGACCGCGCTGCCAAGCAGGAGGCCGGCGGCGAGCACCAAGACGCCACGGGGCTTGATGATGTCGTCGTGCACAAGCACTGCCACGGTCGTGACGACGGCGACGGCCATGGCGCCGGCTGACAAGAGGTTGCCCGCTCGAGCGGACAGCGGCGAGTTCATCAGGTGCAGACCGATCACGAAGATCGCAGCCACCAGCAGGAACAGCAGGTGGGTGGTGGTCTCGAACCCGGTCATGGCCGGTCCGATCCGGCGACATCCGCTTGCTTTGCTGTCGACGGGCCTGGGCGCCGGAACATTCCGAGCATCCGGTCGGTGACGACGTACCCACCGACCACGTTGATGGCGGCGAGCACAGCAGCCACGAACGCCACGACGTACCCCGCCGTCGTGTCGGTGGCCGCGGCCACGAGCATCACCCCGACGATCACCACGCCGTGAATAGCGTTGCCACCCGACATCAGAGGAGTGTGCAACGTGACCGGAACCCTGCCGATCACCTCGACGCCGACGAGCAGCGCGAGCACGAACACGCTGATGTCAGTGAACAGAGCTGGGCTCATGATCGCCTTCCGCTTCCGGCTCCCCCAGCTGGGCGAGGACTCGGTCGTGGCC
>JANLPD010000500.1:0-2824 GCA_031367045.1 Frankiales bacterium
CGACCTTGCCGCCGACCTTCAGCGGCACCACCCGGTCGGTCACCATCACCCGAGCCTCGATGGCCGCGCGGGCCGTGACGATGGTCGCCCAACCCAGGTGCTCGAGCCCTCGCTCGCGGGCATGCTCGGGTGACACCTCGCAGAAGAACTCCGGCTGCAGCTCGGACAGGTAAGGCAGCCAACGGCTCATCCCGCCGGCGGTGTGGTGCTCGGTCAGCCGGTAGGTCGTAAAGACGTACGGGTACACGTCGGCCCCGGCCTCAGGCGGTGACGGGTTCTGCAGGTTCTCCTTACGCTTGAACACCTCACGCGTCGGGTTGGCCTGCTGGGTGTACATCGGGTTGCGCACCGGCGACTCAGCCGGCTCGTAGTGCGCGGGCATGGGACCGTCCACCAGCCCGCTGGGGGCGAACAGCCATGCCTTTCCGTCGGCCATCATGACGAACGGGTCGTCGCCGTTCAGCGCCTCGGCACCGGTCGCACCCTCCGGCGCCCGGTACGACGGGGGCTTGTCGACCTGGAAGTCGGGCACGTCAGGGCCGACCCACCGGCCAGCGGCCTCGTCCCACTGGACGTACGCCTTGCGCTCGCTCCACGGCTTGCCCGCAGGATCGGCAGAGGCCCGGTTGTAGAGCTGGCGCCGGTTGTAGGGCCACGCCCAGCCCCATTCCTTGGCGACCCAGTCCTGCTCCTGTCCCGGCCGTCGACGCGCCGCCTGGTTGACGCCGCCGGCGTAGACGCCGCTGTAGATCCAGCAGCCTCCGTCGGTGGAGCCGTCGGGCTGCATGTCCAGGTAACCGGACAGGCACTGTCCGGCCTTCTCCCCGGTCAGGAAGCGGCCGTTCACCTCCTGGAGCACCGCCTCACCGCTCGGCTCGCCCTTGTCATCGACGGGGTAGTCCCAGGTGAGGTGCTGCAGTGGCCGGTCCCGCTCCAGCGTTGAGGACTCGAGCCGCTCCTTCAACTTCTTGCCGAGCAGGTAGAAGAACTCCAGCTCACTGCGGCAGTCACCCGGCGGGTCGACCGCCTTGTGGTGCCACTGCAGCATCCGTTGGGTCTGCGTGAAGGTGCCGCTCTTCTCGGTGTGGGCCGCGGCCGGCAGGAAGAACACTTCGGTGCCGACCTCCTCGGTGCGCAGCTCGCCGGTCTCGATCTCCGGCCCGTCCTTCCAGAACGTCGCGGACTCGATCATGTTGAGGTCACGCACGACCAGCCACTTCAGATGCGACATGCCCAGCCGCTGGAGCTTGCCGTGGGCGGACCCGACCGCGGGATTCTGGCCGAGCAGGAAATAACCCTCCACCTTGTCGTCGAGCATGTCGAAGGCCGTCTGGTAGGTGCCGTGGTCCCCGCTGATGCGCGGCAGGTAGTCAAAGGCCCAGGAGTTCTCCCTCGTGGCGTGCTCGCCCCACCATGCTTTCATCAGGCTGACGACATACGACTCCGCGGCACCCCAAAAGCCCTTCTGCTGAGGGCTTCTGATACCAGCTAGGTAATTCTCAAACGTCTCATGGTCCCGCGCCTTCGGCATCGGCAGGTAGCCGGGCAGCAGGTTGAACAGCGTCGGGATGTCGGTGGACCCCTGGATCGACGCGTGCCCGCGCAGGGCGAGGATCCCGCCACCGGGCCGGCCCATGTTGCCGAGCAGCAGCTGGATGATCGCCGAGCCGCGGATGTACTGCGCCCCGACGCTGTGATGCGTCCACCCGACGGAGTACACCCAGCAGGTCGTGCGCTCGCGCCCGCTGTTGGCCGTGACGGCCTCGCAGACCTCCAAGAACAGCTCCTTCGGGACGCCGCAGACCTCCTGGACCATCTCCGGGGTGTAGCGCGCGTAGTGCCGGGTGAGGACCTGCAGGACGCTGCGCGGATGCTGCATCGTCGGGTCGGTCTGGATGTCGGACGGGTTGATGGACGGACCGCCGGAGCCGAGGGATTCGCCTTCCGCGTGGCCCTTCTCGCTCCCGCTGGCGCCCTTGCCCTCCTGGCGGTCGCCGACCCCGTCGTACGCCCAGGTCGTGGGGTCGTACGACGCGGTCGCCTCGTCGTAGCCGGAGAACAGTCCGTCGAGGTCCTCGGTGTCCTGGAAGTCCTCGCGCAACAGGAATGAAGCGTTGGTGTAGGCGGCGACGTATTCGGTGAAGTACTTCTTCTTGGTCAGGATGTAGTTGACGATGCCGCCCAGGAAGGCGATGTCGGAGCCGGCCCTGAGCGGGACGTGGGTGTCCGCCACGGCCGAGGTGCGGGTGAACCGCGGGTCGATGTGAATGACCTTCGCCCCGCGGGCCTTGGCCTCCATCACCCACTGGAACCCGACCGGGTGGCACTCAGCCATGTTCGAGCCCTGGATGACGATGCAGTCAGACTCCTGCAGGTCCTGCAGGAAGCTGGTCGCTCCGCCGCGACCAAACGAGGCGCCCAGACTGGGCACCGTGGCGCTGTGTCATATGCGGGCCTGGTTCTCGATCTGTACGGCCCCCAGCGCCGTGAACAGCTTCTTGATGAGGTAGTTCTCCTCGTTGTCGAGGGTCGCCCCGCCAAGACTCGCGAACCCGAGGGTCCGACGGACCCTGTGGCCATTGGCGTCGACGTCCTGCCAGGTCCGATCCCTCGTGTCGACGATCCGGTCAACGATCATGTCGACGGCGGTGTCGAGCTCCAGGTCCTCCCAGTCGGTCGCGAACGGGCGCCGGTAGCGCACCTTCGTGACCCGGCCGGGTGAGTTGACGAGCTGCTCGCTCGCCGAGCCCTTGGGGCAGAGCCGCCCGCGCGAGACCGGCGAGTCCGGGTCGCCCTCGATCTGCACGACCTTCTCGTCCTTGAC
>JANLPD010000528.1:0-3128 GCA_031367045.1 Frankiales bacterium
CCGATCGCGCTGATCGTGGGAACGCCCCTGTTCGCTACGACGCCCCACTCGATCACCTGGTGGGCCAGTATGCCGGGCACTGTGGCCGCGGTTGCCATTGCCTGGTACGCCTGGCGCTCTGCACGCCCGTCGACCAGCTGAGAGCTACGCGGGGAAGTGAGGTGGCTTCTCCCTTACGAGGCCTGACAGCACCAGTCCGCCGACGTCGGGTGCCGATGACGTGCTCGAGGCCTAGTACTACAGCCGCACTTATGGGAGGGCGCCTCGGGCGGCGTAGTGGAATCGTCGAGCGCGGGCTTGGTGACGTCGTCGCCAGGTTGACCAGTTGAGGACCGCGGTCGGGCTGGCGGGACGGTTCCAGATCAGCTTGCTGAGGAGCCGGCGGACCTCGGGGACGGTGAACCGGATGAGGTCTTCGGCGGACTTTGATGCCCCCCATTTCTCGCGCTGGCGGCGCGGAGGCGGTCGCCGGATCCTCGTGATCCGGCGACCGTGTCTGCTGCGTGCTGATGGTCGCCAGTTAGTTGACCTCCCGGCGCAGCGTGCGGAGGAGTCCCGCGGCCAGTGGTATCGCCACCCAGAGGATCACCGACACCAGGATTTGTGGCGTGTGACCGGACCACTGACCGTTGAGCAGCCAGTTGAATGTGGTCGAGTAGTCAAGCCATCCGGCCACCAGCTGCGAGGTCCGGCCGAGCAAGGCGAATCCGATGGGCACTATGAAGGACGCGACGATCGCGGCCGCCGAGTTGTGCACGAGTGCCCCGAGCGCCACCCCTGTCATGACGTTGAGGACGACGTAGAGCAGGAAGGCGACCAGCAGGCCGGCGTTGAGGTTCGCATCCAGTGTCCGGCCCGAGGCGGCTTCCACGCCGAGAGCGACGGCCGTGACGAGCCCGCCGAACACAGCCGCGCTGGCACCCAGCATCAGTGAGACCACGATTTTGGCCGTAACGATCCGCATCCGTCGCGGTTCCTGAGTAAAGGTGGTCAGGGCGGTGCGCTGACTCCATTCGCTGGTCAGCGTCAGGATCGAGACCACGGGCAGCAGGATGCTCAGGGCGACGGCGGCGAAACCGAGGTAGCTGGTGTAGGACTGCTCGATGCTTGAGGGGACAGTATCGGCGCCAACATCAGGCCGACTGTCGTTGCCGCAACCCCGATCAGGAGCCATCGGGCTGCGCGGGTATCGGTCGCCTTACCCCACTCGACGCGGACTAGACGGCCGAACGGGATGCCGGGGAAGGTGGCCTGCGGAGTATCAGCGCCCCGGGTACGGACGGGATGCGACATGGTGCTGCTGGTCATGCCGCTGCCTCCTGTGGCTGTGCCGTCTTTCTGGCCGTGAGTGAGAAGAAGAGCTCCTCGAGCCCGCCGGAGTCGGACTGGCGCAACTCGGTGAGCAGAACGCGCTGCTCGAGCGCGACGCGCGCGATCAGCTCAGCGGTGACCCGGCCACCCAGCACGTCCACGGAGAAGGTCTGGTCTGGACCCTGCTGGAAATCGATATGGGCCGCGCGCAGCGCGCGTGCCAGGTTTCCAGGGTCGGGCGTGCGAAGTAGCAGGTTGGAGCTCGCGAGCAGCTCAGTCAGCCGACCCGAGGCGACGACCGCGCCCTGGGAGATGACGACGAGGTTGTCGACGGTGGCCTGCACCTCGTGCAACAAATGACTGGACAGCAGCACTGTTCCGCCCCGGTCGGCGAAGTCGCGGAGTAGTCCACGCATCCAGGCGATGCCCTCGGGGTCCAGTCCGTTCGCCGGTTCGTCGAGAATCAGGACCTGCGGCTCACCCACGAGTGTCTGTGCGATCCCGAGCCGCTGTCGCATGCCGAGGGAATAGCCGCCGACACGCCGCTCGGCGGCGTCAGCAAGTCCGACGCGGTCCAGCAACGCATCCACTCGAGTTGTCGGTACTCCTGCCATTCGTGCGGCGATCGTCAGGGTCGCGCGCCCCGTTCGCCCCGCATGCATTGCGGAGGGGTCGAGCAACGTGCCGACCACCCGGGTCGGGTTGGGCAAGTCGACGAACGGGTAGCCGCCGACGGTCGACGTCCCGTGATCGGGCCGGGCCAGCCCGACGATCATCTTCAGGGTCGTGGACTTTCCTGCGCCGTTAGGCCCGAGGAAACCGGTGATGGTGCCCGGTTCGCAGTGCAGGGACACGTCACTGACAACCCGGGTGTTGCCGTAGCTCTTGGTGAGAGCGGTTGTTGTGATCATGTCGTCGAGCGCAGGAGTGCAGAGGTGGGCATGTCAGTCCTAGGATCGAGGGTGAGGCTCATCGTCTTTGGTGAGTTCATGACGGCCCTGCAAGGCGGGTCAGGAGTAGTCCGCGCAGCCGGTGAAGTTGGGGCATCAGGCCGTAGATGACGATGGGCACCGCGATGGTGGCGAGCACGAAGGTGCGTCCGACGGTCGTCAGCGTGTGCAGCCAGGTAGCGAGGATCAGGTTGAGGATGGTCAGGGTCGGGAAGACGGCGAGCCAGATCATGAGCGCCAGCTGGTGCTCACTCGGCGGGCCGAGTCTGGCCGGCCCTGGGATGTGGTCGGGGTTGATGGTCGGGTTGTTCATCGTGACTCCTTCGAGTAGGTGTGTGCTGTCGGTGCGGGTGGGAGGCCGTGCTCGAGATCGCGGACTGCGTTGCGCACGTCCTCGTCGACGAGGTCGGCGTTGATGGCGATGGCCGTTGCGGAGCCGGCACCGGCGGCGGTGATGACCTGGGCGCGCGGGTCGACGACGTTGCCGGCGGCCCAGGCCCCGGCCTCGCTCGTTTGCCCGGAGGTGTCGACGCTGACCCAGCCGTCGGTGTCGACGTCGCAGCCGAGGCCGACCAGCAGGCTGTTGTTCGGCACGAATCGGGGCGGGACGAACAAGACGTCGCGGGGAACGACGCGACCGTCGGTCATCCGTACGCCAGAGAGCTTGTCGGTGTCGTCGATGACGAGCTGCTCGACGGTGCCCTCGACGACACCGATGGCGCGTGCGAGCAACTGGGTGCGCTCGGTGGCGGTGAGGACGCCAGGTGCGGTGAAGTAGACGAGGTCGTGGGTCCACTGACGCACGATCTGGGCATAACGGACGGCACCCGGCGTGCCGCCGATGATGCCGATCTGGCGGTCGCGTAC
>JANLPD010000409.1:0-4441 GCA_031367045.1 Frankiales bacterium
CAGATTGATGGCGGCGAGCAGCACGACAAGCCCCACCGCGACCTCGACCTCACGGCCGGCGACGAAGCCGAGGGCCGACGCGGCGTTCTGGACGCCCGAGCTCACCGAAACGGCGACGGTCAGGACGTAGTCCACGAGCAGTGCCGCCGCGACCGTGAGGCCGGCGCGTGACCCGAGGTTGGTCGTGGCGACCTCGTAGTCGCCGCCGCCGCTGGGGTAGGCGTGCACGTTCTGGCGGTAGGACGCGACAACCGTCAGCATCACCACCACGACGACGAGCCCGATCTTCCAGGAGAAGCCGTAGGCGGCCAGCCCCGCCACCGAGAGCGTCAGGAAGATCTCGTCAGGGGCGTAGGCGACCGACGACAGCGCGTCGCTCGCAAAGACCGGCAGCGCGATCTTCTTCGGAAGCAGCGTCTCGCCGAGGCGGTCGCTGCGCAGCGCACGGCCGATGAACAAGCGCTTGACGATGTCGTTCGCACCAGCCACGAGCGGAGAGCGTACGGCGGGACACCGGGCAACCGGGTCCGACGGCCCGGCCGCCGCGTGTAGCGTTCCCGGCTGTCCTGCCAGCGAGGCAGGGTGTGCTTTCGAAGGGCCGTCCGTGCACGTCGTCATCATGGGGTGTGGCCGCGTCGGCTCCGCGCTCGCAAAGAGCCTCGAGTCACTCGGTCACTCGGTCGCCGTCATCGACCGCGACGTCGCCGCCTTCCGCCGGCTGTCCACCAACTTCACCGGAGACCGCGTGACCGGGATCGGCTTCGACCGCGACACTATGGTCGAGGCCGGGATCGAGCGCGCCGAGGCCTTCGCCGCGGTCAGCAGCGGCGACAACTCCAACATCATCGCGGCCCGGGTGGCGCGCGAGACGTTCGGGGTGGACAACGTGGTCGCCCGCATCTACGACCCCAACCGCGCAGCGGTCTACCAGAAGCTCGGCATCCCGACGGTCGCCACCGTCCGCTGGACCGCCGACCAGGTGATCCGCCGGCTGGTGCCAGAGGGACTGCTCACCGAGTGGCGTGACCCCAGCGGCAAGGTGGCCATCGCCGAGGTCGCGGTCGCCCCGGCCTGGATCGGCCATCGCCTGTCCGCACTCGAGGAGGCTGCCGGCACCAGGGTGGCGCTGATCACCCGCCTCGGCGAGGGCACCGTCCCGAACCCCAGCACCGTGGTGCAGGAGGGCGACCTCGTGCACGCGATCCTGGACTACAGCCGGATCGACGCCGTCATCGCGGCCTTCGCCGCCGGCCCGCCCCCGGAAAGTGGTCACTGATGCGCGTCGCCATCGCCGGAGCCGGCAACGTCGGCCGGTCCATCGCCGCCGAGCTGCTTGGCAACGGCCACCAGGTGCTGCTCATCGAGCGTGAGCCGCGCTCGCTGAAGGTCGACACCGTCCCGACCGCGGAGTGGCTGCTCGCTGACGCCTGCGAGATCGACACCCTCGTCACCGCTGGCATCCAGGACTGCGACGTCGTCGTTGCGGCAACCGGCGACGACAAGGTCAACCTGGTCGTGTCGCTGCTCGCCAAGACCGAGTTCGGCGTCGACCGCGTGGTAGCCCGGGTGAACCACCCGAAGAACGAATGGCTGTTCAACGAGTCATGGGGCGTCGACGTCAGCGTGTCGAGCCCCCGTCTGCTGGCCGCCGTCGTCGAAGAGGCCGTCTCCGTCGGTGACCTGGTGCGGCTGCTCACCTTCCAGAAGGGCAACGCCAACCTGGTCGAGCTGACGCTCGCTGACGACGCCCCGATCGTGGGCCAGCTCGTCGGCCAGGTGCCGTGGCCGACCGACGCTGTCCTGGTGGCCATCCTGCGGGACGGCCGGGTCATCGTGCCCGCGGCCGACGTCGCGCTGGAAGCGGGCGACGAGCTGCTGCTCGTGTCGGCGGCGGAGGTCGAGGAGGACCTCCACCGGCTGCTCGGCGGCCACCGCAGCCGCACCGACGGCTGACCGGTCAGGCCGGCTCGTCCCTCGACGGCTGTTCGGCGGCCCGGGTTGCTCCGCTTTTGGCGGCGACCTCGGGGGGGACATAGCCCGACGCCTTGACCAGCCGCACCGTGACGAGCGCGGCGCCGACGATCAGCACGTACTTCACGACGTTGATGACGACGAACACCTGGCCGACGTGGTCGCCCGGGCGGGTGTAGACCCAGGTCGCGACCCCGGCGCGCAGGAAGAACGATCCAGCCCAGACCGCCGTCGCGAGGGTGACGGCCCGGCGCAGCCCCGGGTGGTCGCGCCAGCCGGCGTACTTGGCGTCGTACGCCTCGAGGGCGATCCCGACCGCCGGCTTGCGAAGGACCAGTGACACCACGAACAGCACTCCGCTGCCGGCGACCAGAACGATGCCGGGCAGGAAGAAGCCCTTGCCCTTGCCGGTGATGAGGGCGAAGCCGACCGCGACCAGCAGCCCGAGGAAGCCGCTGCCGACCTGCTGCAGCGGCTCGCCGCGGGCCCGTCGCAGAGCACCCAGCGCGAGGCCGCTGGCCAAGGCCACCACGACCGCCGCGCTCAGGCTGCCGCTCAGCACCCGGACGAGGACAAAGACGGTGGCCGGGATGCCGCTGTCGAGCAGGCCGCGGACACCCCCGACAGCCGCGACGAACGCGCTCGCCGGGGGGGCCGTGGTGCGCTCAGGCACCAGAGGCCTTCAGCTCGTAGGACGGGTTGTAGACGGTCGGCCGCCCGTCGTGCTTGGTGAGGCGACCGTGCGCGACCAGCATGCGGCCTGGCTCGATGCCGCCGATGCGGCGACGGCCCAGCCACACCAGGGTGACGGTGCCGGTGCCGTCGTATAGCTCGGCCTCCAGCGTCGGGACGCCGGCGCGGGGGCGCAGCACTACCGCGCGCAGCGTGCCGGCGACACTCACCGGCGCGCCGAAGATGCACTGGGCCACCGCGGTGCCGCCATGGGCAGCGCTGTCGCCGCGCAGATCGGCCGCGGCCAGCTCGTCCGGGTCGGCCGTCAATCGGTTCAGGGCCCGCTTGAAGCGGCCGGGCTGCTTGTCCCTGTCGGGCGGCTGCTGGCTGTCGGTCACCCGACCAGCGTAGGCCTGACCGGACCTCACACGCTGGTGCTCGGCAGGACCCGGGCGAACCAGCCGGCGACCACGCCATACTCCCCCGACACCAGCGCCAGCCCGAGCACCAGCAGGACTGCCGCGCCGACGACCGACACCTTGCGGCTGGCCCGCGACAGGCGCGCGGCGAGCCCCGGCGACGCGGCCACGGCGAGCGCCGCCAGGACAAAGGGCACCCCCAGGCCCAGGGCGTACGCCGCGAGCAGCAGGGCACCTGTCCCCGCCCCACCCTGACCGGCGGCGAAGGCCAGGACGGCGCCCAGGAAGGGACCGACGCAGGGCGTGAACGCCGTGCCGAAGACCAGGCCGAGCAGCAGCGGCGCGAGCCACGAACGGGACCCGGCCAGCCGGGCGGTCAGGCCGCCGGTGGACGGACCCACCCGCGACAGCAGGCCCAGCCGGGACTCCAGCAGCAGCGCCGCGGCGAGCAGCAGGACCAGGACACCGCCGGCCCGCTGGACCGGGCCGCCGCTCGCCCGGATCGCGCCACCGGCTCCTCCCGCCAGCGCACCGAGTGTCACGAAGACCGCGCCGAAGCCCAGGACGTACAGCAGTGCGCCACGGAGCAGCCGCGCCCCCTGCTTCTCGGGGGCAACCCCTGCGCTGGACCCCGAGAGGACGCCGACGTAGGCGGGGAGCAAGGGGACGGTGCACGGGGCGAGGAAGGACAAAAAGCCGCTGCCCATCGCCACGACAAGCGCGAGCAGCACGTCAGGCCCCGTAGGTCGCGGTGAAGACCCGCAGCGCGTCGGTCCGGGCCGTGATCCGCAGGACCCCCTCGGCGATGGCGGGACCGGTGATCAACGAGTAGAGGTCGTCGGCCGTGACGTGGACGACGGTCCGGCCGCCTTCTTCGACCAGCGAACGGCCGCGCCGACCGACCGGCACGGGTTGGCCGTCCAAGGTGACCTCGACGACGACCGGCTCCTTGAGCGGTGTTGCCGTCAGGTAGACGTCGCGCGCCCGGAAGCGCTGGGTCACGCTCGCGCCGGCAAGGACCTGGAGCGCCTCGCTCTCGCCTCGGAACCGGCCGGTCAGCGCAAGCAGGTCGCGGGCCTGCGCCGGGTCGGTGCGGGTCTGGACCACACCCGGGCTGACGGTCCGCCCGCCGCTGACGTAGCGGCCGCCGCGCTGCGCGCCGAAGTAGGTCTCGGGGGTGAGGTCGCTGCCCGCGCCGGCTGGCTTCTCCGCCGCCGGCAGCTCCCCGATGCGCGCCGCCGGCGCCGTGCCGCCCTCAAAGAGCAGCGTGCGCACGGCGTCCTCGATGGTCGCCTCGTCGCCCTCGCCGGCGTGGAAGAAGCGCACCTTGCCGCTCCGGTCGAGCAGGTAGTTGGCCGGCCAGTACTGGTTGCCAAAGG
>JANLPD010000573.1:0-4062 GCA_031367045.1 Frankiales bacterium
GCCACGGCCTGCGCAGCGCGCTCACCCCCGTCGTAACACTGTTGGGGATCGATGTCGGCACTCTGCTCGGCGGCGCCATCGTCACCGAGTCGGTCTTCGGGCTCGGCGGCATCGGCCAGTTGGCCGTGCAGTCGGTGACGATCGGCGACCTGCCGGTCATCTTCGGTACCGTGCTCCTCGCGGCCTTCTTCATCGTCATCGCCAACATCCTCGTCGACATCGTCTACGCCTTGCTGGACTCCCGCGTCCGGCTCGCCTGACCGTCCTAGACCGGAGCCCTCACCCGTGGTCACCTTCCTGTCCGCCGTCCTGGTCCTCGCCAGCCTCGCCATGATCGTCCTGGTGCTGCTGCACCGCGGAAAGGGCGGCGGCCTGTCCACCCTGTTCGGCGGCGGCGTCAGCTCTTCGCTGGGTGGCAGCGCGGTCGTGGAGAAAAACCTCGACCGCCTCACGATCATCTGCGGCCTGGTCTGGGCGGTGTGCATCATCGCGCTGGGCCTGCTGCTCAAGGACACCAGCGGCGTCGCCGGCGCCTGACCGTTTCTGGCCAGACCGGTCGTAGACTCGTCGGCAGCGCAACACCGAGGACAGGAGCAGGGTCAGTGGCTGGTGGCAACGCAATCCGGGGCAGTCGGGTGGGCGCCGGTCCCATGGGCGAGGCGGAGCGCGGCGAGGCCGCACCTCGTCAACGCATCTCCTTCTGGTGCGCCAATGCCCACGAGACCCGGCCGTCCTTCGCCGACGAAGCGGCCATCCCGGAGACCTGGGACTGCCCGCGCTGCGGCTTCCCGGCCGGCCGTGACAAGGCCAACCCGCCGGCCCCGCACAAGACCGAGCCGTACAAGACCCACCTCGCCTATGTGCGCGAGCGCCGCAACGTAGAGGACGGCGAGGCCATCCTCGCCGAAGCCCTCGCCAAGCTCCGGGGCAAGTAGCGCGACCACCGAGCCGTACGACGGATGCCCCGCCCACCCGCCCTTGGCGGGGTGTCCGTGTTGCTAGGCCCAATCGTGCCCGCTTCCTTGCGTGCCCGCCCCCTTGCGTGCCCGCCTCCCGGTATGCCCGCCCCCTTGCGTGCCCGCCCACTGGCGGCCGGCGGCGTCGCACCCACCTGACGGGGGCCATGGTGATGCCGCAAGGCAGTCTGCGGGCGGCCTGCATGATCAGGGCCCGTGATCACGGGTGCAGACCCCCTGCTACCCGCGATCATGGGCCCTGATCATGCAGGGCATCTCACGAAGTGTCAGTAGCATCACGGTGCGCTAGCCGCCGACTACGTTGCGCTGCATTGCGCTGGGTACGTTGCGCGGCTGACTGACTACAGCCGGCGAAGGTTGCGGGGGAGCTCGGCGGCGGCGGCCTCGTCGAGCAGGAACAGGGTCTGCTGCCGGCCGGCCACCCCGGCAACCGGCACCAGGACCCGACCGGCCCCGCCAAGGGCCATCGCGACGACGGGGGCCTTCGGCGAACCTGCCGCGACGACCCAGACCTCGCGGGCTTCGTTCAGGGCGCTGAACCCGAGCGAGACGCGCGTCGGTGGCGGCTTCGGGCAACCGTGGATAGCAAGCACCGCGCGCTCGTCGTGGGCAGCCGGCGACGCCGGGAAGATCGAAGCGGTGTGGCCCTCGGGGCCCATTCCGAGCAGCAGCACGTCGAAGGACGGCACCAGGTGGTGGGTCGGGGCGACCGCGGCGAGTTCGTCGGCGTACCGGTCGGCGGCGGCGTCGGCGTCGTCGCCGTCCCGGCCCCCGAGGGCGCCCATCGGGTGGACTCGCGCCGGGTCAAGATCGAGCGAGTCCAGCAGTGCTCGCCGGGCCTGCAGCTCGTTGCGCTGGGGGTCGTCTGCGGGCACGAAGCGTTCGTCGCCCCACCAGACGTCCACGCGTCGCCAGTCGACTGCCGCCCGGGCGGGGGACATGCGGACCTGCTCCAGGACGGCGATCCCAAGACCTCCGCCGGTGAGGACGACCGACACGGTGCCACGGGCGGCCTGGGCGTCAACGAGCCGCGTGAGCAGCCGGGCGGCGACCGCGGCGGCCAGGACTTCGGCGTCGTGGGAGACGACGACGACGGGTGGCGGGGGGGCACCCATCAGGACGCCGCCATCAGGGACGCCGCCATCAGGACACCGTCAGTGCCGGGTCGGGATCGGCTGCTGCCGCCGGGTCCTGCCAGACGTGGCTGCGCGTAGTCGGCGCGTCGTCCAGCGACCCCACGCCGGTGGCGGCGCCGAGTGCATCGGCATAGGTCTCGTCGGCGTCCAGGCGTCGCAGCTCCTCAGCGAGCAGGTCGCCGAGCTCGCGGCGGGGGAGCGGCATGACCCGCTCGGACTGACCCGTCCGGGTCAGCACGGCGGTCCGGGGGTCGCGCCTGTTCAGCGAGATCTGGGCGCCGTCCTGCAGGTCGAAGCCGACCCCCGTCAGCCCCGGTCCCTCGGAGTCGACGAGTTCGATGTCCTGGTCGAACCGGCTCTTCAGCCAACCCGCCATGAGCGCTCGGGACGGGCTTCCCGGCGCGCCCGAGACGTGGACGTGCGCTACCGGTTCCGACGGGGTGTCGAACGCTGACGCGCACAGTCCCCGCCACAGCGTGGTGCGCGTCCACGACAGGTCGGTGTCGCCGGGCACGTAGTCCTGGCCGCGCTGGAGCAGCGCCGCCAGGCTGTCCTCGGCCTGGCCGGCATCGGTGATGCGCCGGTCGGCAAAAACGCCGAGCGGGTCATGGCCGATCAGGTCGGGCGGATCGCCGAACCACCACGTGACGACCGGAGCGTCCGGGGCGAGCAGGGGGAGCACGACGGACTCCGCATGTAGGGCGAGCCGTCCGTACATCCGCATGACCACGGCCTCGCCCGGCCCGAGGCGGCCGCCGATGAGGACCTCGGCGTCCAGCCGTGGCTCCGGTGCATCCGGACGGCGCCGTACGACGATGAGCAGGCGGCAGGGGTGCTGCGCCGCAGCGCGCGTGGCTGCCTGCTCGGCCTCGCCGACCCGTTTCTCGTCGACGACGACGACGAGGGTCAGGGCGAGGCCCGATGCGACGGAGCCTGCTGACCGGCGTTCGGCCGACAGCGCCTTGACCACCGCTGTGCCAGTCGTGTCCCACAGCGTCGTCATGCGCACCTCCGGCGCGGTCCAGTGGTCCCCGGTCCAGTGGTCCCTGGTCCAGTGGTCACGGTCGTCTCCAGGTGCGTCCGTCGCGCGCGAGCATCTCGTCGGCTCCGTTCGGCCCCCACTTGCCCGCGCGGTAGGGCTCCGGCTTGCCGCCGGCCGCCCAGTGCTGTTCGAGGGGGTCGATGATGCGCCAGCTTTCCTCGACCTCGGCATTGTGCGGGAACAGCGAGGCGTCGCCGAGCAGCACGTCGAGCAGCAGCCGCTCGTAGGCCTCCGGGGAGGACTCGGTGAAGGCCTCGCCGTAGAGGAAGTCCATTGCGACGTCGCGGACCTCCATGGCCGTGCCCGGCACCTTGGAGCCGAAGCGCAGCGTCACGCCCTCGTCGGGCTGGACGCGCACCACGAGCTGGTTGGCGCCCAGCTCCTCGGTGTCGGTCTTGGCGAACGGCAGGTGCGGCGCCTTGCAGAACACCAGGGCTATCTCGGTGACCCGCTTGGGCAGGCGCTTGCCGGTCCGCAAGTAGAACGGCACGCCCGCCCAGCGGCGGGTGTCGATGTCCAGGCGTATGGCGGCAAACGTCTCGGTGCGCGAGTCGGCGGCGACGCCGTCCTCCTCGAGGTAGCCCTGTGCCCGCTCGCCGGCCAGCCAGCCCTGGTCGTACTGCCCTCGGACGGCGTAGGCAGCCAGGTCCTTAGGCAGGTGCGTAGCCGAGAGCACCTTGGCCTTCTCGACCCGCAGCGACTCGGCGTCAAAGCGGATCGGTTCGTCCATGGCGGTGAGGGCCAGCAGCTGGAGCAGGTGGTTCTGCAGGACGTCGCGGCCCGCTCCGGTGCCCTCGTAGAACCCGGCCCGCGAGCCGATCCCGACGTCCTCGGCCATCGTGATCTGCACCGAGTCGACGTAGTGGGCGTTCCAGAGCGGCTCGAACAGCGTGTTGGCGAACCGGAG
>JANLPD010000584.1:0-3546 GCA_031367045.1 Frankiales bacterium
GTACGCCGGAAAGTCCGTCTGGTACATCCTGACAGAGGCCTCTGACTTCGGTCTCGCCGCAGATCTCGATGTCAACTACGCGGCCAAGCTGACCAATCTCGGAGTCACCTGCGCGGCGTGCGTCCAGAGCGTCACTGAAACCTCGAAACCGGACTTGAAGTTCGGCGAGGCGACGGTGCACTTTGCCGGTGCGCCGGACTTCTCACCGCAACGGGTGCTCGTGCCCGGACCGACCACGCTGCCGGCCACCACGGTCCAGCCGGGCGCTGTGGGAGGCCCCGGGTACAGCCCGTTCATCCGCCTCGCCGGCTCACCCGTCGTCTACAACGCCCCTATCGTGGCGACCGGTGACGGACCCTTCGACGTCACCCACCACTCGAACACCGGTGACCGGGTACTCGCGATCCACCCGGCCAAGCCGGCCGGTCCCGGTCAGTTCACCCAGGCCACGGTCGATCTGCTCGTCGTTCACGGCTTCGATGCAGGACAGCCCATCCTCTATATCTCCACCGAGGCGTCCGACCCGTTGGCCGCAGTGCTGGAACGCGCCACCTTCGTTCCGCTGCTGAACCAGGCGTCGTTCCTCGGCGGTGACGACGCACTGGGATCGGGACGGGAGCGAATCTTCCCGTTCCTGAACGGCCAGACCGGTGCTAAGAACCCCAACGCGCAAGGCCTCATCCACCTCATCAAGGACGGCCACGCAACCGAGGACGCCAACCTGGCGAACATCGCTCTGCTGAGCTCGCTGCGCAACGGGGGCGATGCCCTCAACATCCAGGGCGACTTCCCGACGATCACCGACCCCAGGCACTCGCAGTCCTACAGCCCGCTCTGGGACGCGCAGGTGGGCCAGTGGACTGACAAGGCCGTCAAGGCAGGACTGAACAAGCTGCAGACTGACGAGAATCAGATCCTCAACCTCGCGGCCACCCGCCCCGACCTGCTCACCGGACCAGGCGGAGCTGCCTACGGCTCGGCCGGCTTCATCATCAACTGCCCCGTCATCGCCTTCACCGACAAGGAGCCCACGAAGGACCTGGTCGACCTCGTCCCCAACGCCCAAGGCTGACGGGTCGCGGCCTCGAGCCACACCATCTGCGAGCGAGCCGTCCGTCGTCCGTGCCGCGCAGTGTCGCGGCGCTGACGGCGGACCTCGTGCTGTCCGACATGCTGCCGGCAGGGTGGAGATCATCGTGTCCGCGTCGCAGGGTCCCCGCGCTCCCACGGGGACACGAGGACCTTGGTACAGCTCGAGGACCTTGGTACAGCTCGACGCTAGCCTCGGCGTCGTGAGCACTGGACCCGACGCCCTCCCCGATGATGTTCCTGAGCAGGTCAAGGTCCGGCGCGAGAAGTACGACCGGCTGGTGGCCGCCGGGACCCCGCCGTACGCCCTGGGGTATCCCCGCACGACCAGCCTGGCCGAGGTGCGCGAGCGGTTCGGGCACCTGCAGACCGACGATGCCAGCGGCGAGGTCGTCGGCGTGACCGGCCGGGTCGTACTGAGCCGGGTCGGCGGCAAGCTCTGTTTTGCGTCGCTCCAGGAGGGCGGGGTGACGCTGCAGGTGATGGTCAGCCTCGCCGGTGTCGGGCCGGACCGGCTCGCGGCCTGGAAAAGCGATGTCGACCTCGGCGACCACGTCGGCATCACCGGCGAAGTGATCAGCAGCCGGCGCGGCGAGCTCTCCGTGCTCGCCAAGAGCTGGACCCTCACCAGCAAGGCGCTGCGACCCCTGCCCGACAAGCACCACGGCCTGACCGATCCCGAGTCGCGGGTGCGGCAGCGCTACCTCGACCTGCTGGTGAACCCAACCAGTCGGCAGACCGCGCTCGACCGGTCGACCGTGATCCGCACGGTTCGCGAGGTGCTGCACGCGCGCGCCTTTGTCGAGGTGGAGACGCCGACGATGCAGATCGTCCACGGCGGGGCGGCGGCGCGGCCGTTCCGGACCCACTTCAACGCCCTCGACATCGATGTCACGTTGCGCATCGCCCTTGAGCTCGACCTCAAGCGCGCGGTGGTCGGCGGCCTCGAACGAGTCTTTGAGATCGGCAAGAACTTCCGCAACGAGGGCATCGACTCCACCCATTTTCCGGAGTTCACGATGCTTGAGTTCTATGCGGCGTACGGCGACTACGACACCGTCGCTGAGCTGACCCGCGAGATGGTCCTAGCCGCCGCTCGGGCTCTTGGGCGGACCGTGGTGTGCGACGGCCTCGTCGACCTCGAGCAGCCTTGGCGCACGGCGACTCTGCATGCGCTCGTCAGCGAGGTCGTCGGCGAGACTGTCGACGCTGGGACGCCCGAACAGCGGCTGGTCGCGATCGCAGCCGAGCGCGGCGTCGCCCTCAAGGCCGGCTGGGACGCCGGTGAGGTCGTGCTGGAGTTGTTCGAAAAGCTGGTCGAGCACACGCTCATCCAGCCGACGTTCGTGCGTGACTACCCGGTCAGCGCACGGCCGCTGGCGCGCGACCACCGCGACGACCCCCGGCTGACCGAAGCTTGGGACCTGGTGATCGGTGGCGTCGAGCTGGCCGTGGGCTACTCCGAGCTCGTCGACCCGGTCGAGCAGCGCAGGCGCCTGGTCGAGCAGTCGCTGAAGGCGGCCGGTGGAGACCCCGAGGCGATGCAGCTCGATGAGGACTTCCTGCGCGCCCTGGAGCACGGTGCGCCGCCGATGGGGGGGCAAGGAATGGGATTGGACCGCCTGGTGATGCTGCTCGTCGGCGGTCCTATCCGCGACACCATTTTGTTCCCGCTGGTGCGCCCGGAAGGCTGATCGCACTCCGCTACATTTGATTTTCTGCCATTCTTCAGGTGGAATGAAGCAATCCCTCAAGGTGCCCGTGGGTACATTTGACTGAAAGGCTCTCCGAAATGGCCAAGAAGGTCCAGACCATGCTCGTGTGCGACCTCCACGAGGAGGAGGTCGAGGGCGAAGAGACCGTGCTGTTCAGCCTTGAAGGGGCTGCATACGAGATCGATCTGTGCGCCGACCACGCCGCCGAGCTGCATGACGCCTTCGCGTCCTTCGTGGGGGCGTCGCGCCGGGCCGACCGGGCGCCGGCAGCCTCCCGCCGGTCCGGTGGGCGGACCAGCACGCCGAGTGCTGGGGGCCGCGATGTTCCCGCCATCCGCGAGTGGGCGCGTAAGCATGGCCATGCAGTGAGTGAGCGGGGCCGTATGTCGGCCACCGTGCTCGCGGCTTACGACAAGTCCCGCTGAGCACAGCCAGCTGACCTGGAGGGTCGCACGGGGGTCGGTGGAGTTTGTAGTGCTCTGTGCCTGTTCCAAGGGGTTCGCTTCGCTGTGAGCGGACGCCCGGCTGGGAACGGCGCTCTGCCCGGCGCGGTTGCACAGAGCACAAGCCGGCGCGGACACCTGTTCGGACTCACCCGACAGGGGCTGCAAACCGGGGCTACTGTGCGGAGGACGACCCGTTGTCGCCCGACGCCCGTGAGGAGCGATGCAATGTTTGAGCGTTTTACCGACCGAGCCCGTCGGGTGGTCGTCCTGGCCCAGGAAGAAGCCAGGATGCTCAA
>JANLPD010000617.1:0-7270 GCA_031367045.1 Frankiales bacterium
GGGCGCAGCTTGTCACGGTTGCCGGTCTTGACCAGGTAGGCAATCAAGATGCCGACGACCAGCGAGGCCTCGAGTCCCTCGCGGAGCCCGATGAGGAAGTTCGCGAACATGTGGGCTCCAGTCTCGGGTGGCGGCGAGTTAGGGCAACCTCACCACAGTAAAGGCAGGAGCGCAATGCCGAGGGCAGCCGGCCACCCGACCGGGCGCGGTTCAGTGCGTGGGCGCGGTCCGGACGAAGCGGACGTACGGCGGGGTGCCGGGCTCCGGCGTGAAGCCGAGCCGCAGGAGCAGCCGGCGCGACGCGTCGTTGCCCTGTAGGACCTCGGCGGTCAACCGCGCCACGCCCGGCTGGCGCTCCGCCCAGGCGGCCAGGACGCCTACCCCCTCGGTGCCGAGGCCCTTGTTGCGCGAGGGCGCCGCGAGGCCGTAGCCGAGCTCGCAGTCGCCGTCCTCGCGAGGTCCGCCCAGCCAGCCGAGGTCGCCCACAACGTGGCTGTCGACGACGAGCAGCCAGGCGCCGCTGTCCTGGTCCGGGCTGCCGTGCTCGGCGTACGGGCGCAGGGCGTCCGGAGTGTCCTCGTGCGGCCAGCCGGCCGCCGGGGTGATCGACAGGGCCTCCAACGCGGCCAGCAGGCGCTGTCGGTCCCCGGCCACGACGGCAGCCGCGACGTCGTACGGCACGGGAAGCAGAGTCGTCCGCGGGCCGTGCAGGCGGGGCAGCGTCATGCCTCGGGGGCGGGCTCGGCTCCCGGATCTGGCCGGGGCTCTGGGTCCGGCTCGGTTTCCGGGTCCGGCTCGGGCAGGGCAGCGGCGAGCGGACCGGCAACGAGGTGAACTTGCCAGTTGCGCGCACCGGCCTTGCGCAGAGCAGCCGCCACGGACTGCTCGGAGGGTTGCGCGGGGGGCTGCCAGGCCAGGCGGCGCACAGCGTCCGGGAGGGCCAGGTTCTCGGCCGGGATGTTGTGCTTGAGGCAGAGCTCCGCGATGGCCCCCCGGACCCGGGCCAGGCGCTTGGCGGCGAGCGGGTCGCGCTCGGCCCAGCGGCTCGCCGGCGGCGGGCCGTCGCCAGCGGGGACGGGCAGCGGCAGCTGGTCCTCCGGCAGGGCGGCGGCGGCATGTAGGGCGCCGAACCACGCGTCGACGTGGCGCCGCGTGGAGCGGCCACCGAACACGGGCAGGCTGAGCAGGTCGTCCTTGGTCTGCGGCGCGGCACTCACTGCGCTGATGATGGCGGCGTCCGGCAGGATCCGGCCGGGGGCGGTGTCTCTCCGGCGGGCCATCTCGTCGCGGACCTCCCAGAGCGCGCGGACCGCGGCCAGTTGACGGCGCGAGCGCAGGCGGTGCAAGCCGGACGTACGCCGCCAGGGATCGGTCCGCGGGCCCGCTGGCGGAGCCAGCCTGACTGCCTCGAACTCCTCGTGCGCCCAGTCGAGCTTGCCCTGGCGTTCCAGCTCGGTCTCGAGGGCGTCGCGCAGCTCGATGAGCACCTCGACGTCGAGGGCTGCGTAGACCAGCCAGGAGTCGGGCATCGGGCGGGTGGACCAGTCCGCGGCAGAGTGGCCCTTCTCGAGCCGAAGGCCCAAGACGTTCTCGACCATGGCGCCGAGCCCGACCCGCTCGAAGCCGGCGATCCGGCCCGCGAGCTCGGTGTCAAAAATCCTGGACGGGGTCATGCCGACCTCTGCGAGGCAGGCGAGATCCTGGCTGGCGGCGTGCAACACCCACTCGGCATCCTGCAGGACGTCCGACAGCTCGGACAAGTCGGGGCACGAGATGGGGTCGACGAGGGCACTGCCGGCCCCCGTGCGGCGCAGCTGGACCAGGTAGGCACGCTGGGAGTAGCGGTAGCCGGACGCCCGTTCGGCGTCGACGGCGACCGGTCCGGTGCCCTGGGCGAAGCGGGAGACGACCTCGTCGAGGGCCGCAACGGTGGTGGTGACGGGTGGGACACCCTCACGGGGAACCAGCAGCGGCTCCGGCTCGCGGGAGCCAGGGGCTTCCTCGTGACCCGGCAGGGTCGTTGTCATCGCCAGGCAGCCTACGGCGCCGCCGGCCGGCGGAGGCTCCGCCGCCCCTCTCGTCACCGTCGTACTGTCCTTACCCGCCTTGGTTCGCTTACCCGCCGCCCGCACGTGGCATGCGGGAGGGGGCGGCTGCGGGCTACCTCAACGGATGACGCCGGCGCGCATGGCGAGCGCGACCATCTCGGCCCGGTCACCGGTTCCAAGCTTGCGGGCGATGCGGGCCAGGTGTGACTTGACCGTCAGCGCGGACAGGCCGAGCTGGTCGCCGATCTGCTTGTTGGACTGGCCGTCGGCGACGAGGCGCAGCACCTCGATCTCCCGGCCGGACAGATCAGCGACGCCCGTGTCGACCGGACCACCGCGCAGGCCGGCCGCCAGCAGCGAGGCGACCGACGGATCGGCGTACACCCCGCCGTCGAGCACGCGGCGGACGCCGTCGGCGACCACCAAGGGGGAGGCGGACTTGAGCAGGTATCCCTGGGCGCCAGCCACGAAGGCGGCGCGCACGCTGTAGGGGTCGTCGGCGGCGGACAGCACAACCATGCGCTGCCAGCCGGCGGACCGTAGGTCGGTGAGCAGGTCGAGGCCGGAGCCGTCGGGCAGGCCGAGGTCCAGGACGCACAGGTCGCGGGGCCCGGACAGGTTGGCTCGGGCGCGTGCCTCGCCAATCGTGGCCGCCTCGACGACCTCGCGGGCGCCCATCATCTTCAGGCGGGCCACCATGGACTCCCGCACCAGCGGGTGGTCGTCGACCACCATCGCTGTGAAACCGGGTGACTCGTCGCCGGCCTGAGCCGGGGGCCTGTCCAGCGCAATGTCGAGACCGGCTGTCACCGTGTCCTCCAGATGTCCTGTTCCCGCGGGGCAACGCCGGACGCTGCCCCGTCATAGGGGTGCTTCGGCGTTGCGGCCGGACCGCTGTAGCGCGGATGCCCCGTCGATCTGAGCGTGCGACGCAGGCAGGTTGCTCCAAACGGGCCCGCCTGGTCACCACTGCTCCATCTGGATGAATGCGCGGGAGCCGCGAAAGGAGAGACGAACTCCTGCCGAGAGGACCAGGACAGCCAAACCTTTGCTTGGAGGACGTGTGCGCAACGCCCAGCCCCGTGCCCGCCGCAGCCGTTCCCTCGTGGCGATGGGAGCGCTGCTCGGAAGCGGCCTGCTCACCGCCGCCGGGGCCACCGCCCCGGTCCTACAAGCTGTCGTGACGTACGACGGGGCGCAGGTCACCGTGCCAGGAGTGCAGGTCCAGACATCCCTGCCGGGCGTACGGGCTGCTGTCGTCCGCGGCAACGCAGCCTCGCTCGCCCGGCTGGCTCGCACTCCCGGTGTCCGCGGGCTTGCGCCCGACGATGCGGTCACGTTGACCGGGCAGAAGGAGGACAACGACAAGCGGGCCGGCGTCCTGGCCTCGACCGGTCTGGCCGGTGCTGGCCGGCCCGACGCCGGTGCCGGCGTGCGCGTCGCGGTCGTGGACACCGGTGTCTCCGACTCAGCCGCGCTGAGCCGTTCCTCCGGCCGGCTGATCGACGCGGTCGATACCTCGCGGGTCCACGAGGGCGGCGCCATCCGCACCCAGGGCACCTTTGCCGACGGTTTCGGTCACGGCACCTTCATGGCCTCACTGGTAGCCGGTGGCCCGGTACGCGGCTCCGGCGGCAAGGCGGTCGGCGTCGCACCGGGCGCCACCGTGCTTGTGGTCCGGGTTGCCGACCGCGACGGCAGCACCTCCCTGTCCGAAGTGGTCGCCGGCCTCGACTGGATCGCCTCCAACCCGGGCAGTGTCGACGTCGCCAACCTCTCCTTCTCACACGAGCGCCCCGGCCACGCCTACGGCGCTGACCCGCTGACCGATGCCGTCGATCGCGTCCGCGACATGGGCGTCACGATGGTCGTCTCGGCAGGCAACGAACGCGGTCGGGTCGGGGATCCCGGTTTCGACCCCCGCGTCCTCACCGTCGGCGCGGCCGACCTGTCCGCCCGGCGGGTCCGGGTGGCCGGCTTCAGCGGCAGCGCCAAGGTTGTCGGTGTGGCCAAACCCGACCTGGTCGCCAACGGTGTGCACGTGCTCGGCGTGCTGCCGCCCGGCTCGGTGATCGCGCTAGCGAACCCGGCGGCCAAGGCCGACGGCGCCCTGTCCCGCGGCTCCGGTACCAGCCAGGCAACGGCCATCACCTCGGGCGTCGCGGCCATGCTGCTCGCGGAGCACCCCGACGCGACCCCCGCCCAGGTCAAGGCCTCCCTGCGCTCAGCCGCCTCGCCGCTACGGGGTAGCCGCGACGGGGCCGGTCTCCTGGGCACAACGGACCGGCTCGTCTCCGGGCCGGACGGCACCGCGCTGGACGGTTCCGGCGACCTGACCGGCGAGGGCGGCTTCGACGCCAACAGCTGGTCGGCTAACAGTTGGTCGGCTAACAGTTGGTCCGCCAACTCCTGGTCCGCCAACTCCTGGTCGGCCAACTCCTGGTCGGCCAACTCCTGGTCGGCCAACTCCTGGTCCTCGAGCGGCGCGACGGCGGAGGGCGACGACTGATGTCCCCGACTCGGCGCATCCGGCTTCTGGCTGCCCTCTCCCTGGTCACCGCCGCCCTCCTGTCGTTCACGATGGGCTGGGGCGATGTCACCTGGTGGCAGCCGCTCGTGCTCGCGGTCGTCGTGGTGCTCAGCGAGACCGCGGTCGTCCACCTTCAGTTCGGACGCCAGCGCTGGACGTTCTCGCTCACCGAGGGCGCGCTCGGCGCGGCCTGGGTAGTGGCAACGGGGGGCTGGTCCGTTGCGGCCGTCGTGCTCGGCGTCGTGCTGGCCCAGCTGTTGCGCCGGCAGCCTCGCCTCAAGCTCGAGTTCAACGTGGCGCAGTTCGCGGCGTCGACGGCAGCGGGGTCTGTTGTCGCGCACGCTCTGGGTGGCGGCATCGGCTCGGCGGTCGCCGGCATGGCGGTCTTCTGGATCTTCAACCACGTGCTGGTCGCCTACGCCGTTGCCGTCACCAGCAAGCGCCGGGTCCTGCCGATGCTGATGTCGAGTGCGCCGCTGTCGGCGGTCCACACGGCTGGCAATGCCTCGATCGGCCTACTGGCCGCGTTCCTTGCCCTCGAGGCACCGCTCGGCCTGCTCGGCCTGATGGTGCCGCTCGGCCTGCTGTGGTCGTCGTACGACCAACAAACGCGCCGCAGCGCGGAGGCGACGCTGTTCGCCGAGCTCGCGCGCGGCCAGGAGCAGGCAACGGGGCGTTCCAGCGACGTGTCCGCGCAGGTGGTCGTGACCGCCGCCGCCCGGCTGCTCGGCGGGGCCGACGTCGAGATGGTGTTGCTCGCAGCGGACGGGCCCGTGCACTACGCCGGCGATGAGACCGGGGTGCCGGACCGCCGACGGGTCGACCCCAATGCGTTCGACGAGCTGTGGGTGCTGCGCGCCCTCGGAGCGCAGGGCGTCAGCACGGGTGTCGAGGACGGCCGGCCGTGGTGCTCCGCGGTTCTTGGCGAGCCTGGCTCCCCGCTGGCCGTGCTCGTCGCGCGCCGCCCGCACGGCGCCGCCGGCTTCGGTCGCCGCGAGGTGCGTCTGGCCCAGGTGCTCGTCGGCCAGGCGGAGTCCTGGCTGTCCGTCGCGGACCTGTCGGCCAAGCACCAGCTCGCTGCCGAGCATGCCCATGCCGCCGGCGACTCCGCCAAGGCCCTGGGCGACCTCGGCGCGGCCACCGCACCAGCGCTCACCGTCCTGCGCGAGTCGGCCGACCGGCTGGCTCGGCTTGCCGAGTCCTCCGGGGGCGTCGACAACATCGTCGAAGAGCTGCACCTGGTGGAGCGGGCTGTTGCCTCGCTGCTCGGCGCCATCGCCCTCGCTGCGGAGCCTGACCTGCTCGGCGTCGGCAGCACCGACCTGCCCGCGCGACCCGCGAGCGACTGGACAACCACGGGTGTCCTGCGGTGACCTTCCTGCTGATCGACGTTGTCCAGAGGCCGGTCTGAGATGACCACCAGCACCGCCCGCCGCGCGGGCGGACTGCCTCTCGCGATCTGGGCGGGCATGCTGTCCGCCGGTTCTGTGCTGTCGGTGGTCGTCGTGGCAGCGCTGTTCCTCCAGGCAGCGGGCGCGCTCGGGGCGCTGGAGGTCGAGGGCCTTGCTCTCGGCGCCTGCGCCGGGTTGCTGTTCTCGCTCGCCATGGTCATCGCGGCCGCGCGCATCGCTGCTGGGCTGCGCGGCCTGCACTCCGACGCGGTCCAGCGCCTGCAGGACCCGCTCGCCCCGGTCGGCCGTCCCGGTGGGCGTCGGATCGCGGCGCGCGCCAGTGTCGAGCTGGCGGAGCTGGCGCGTGTCCTTGACGCCCTGCACCTGCGCGTGCGCGTGGGGGACGAGGTCGGCGAGCGCCACCGCCGCGACGCCGAGACAGCCGGCGCTGGCGTCTTCGAGCTGCTGTCCGGCCTCGTGGCGGCAGAGGAAGGGGCTCGCGGGCAGCTCGCTGCCGAGCTGCACGACACCGTCGCCCTTTCGCTGATGATCGCCCGAGGTATGCTGGCGACCAACCCCACGACATCGGCCGAGATCGGCAAGCTGGCTGACTACGTCGAGGATGCCGAGGAGCAGGTGCGCGCTGTCATGGCCCGCACCCGGCCGCCCGCGCTGCGCGAGGGCGACCTCGCGAGCGCGGTCGGGCTGCTGCGCGTCGACATGGCGGCTCGCTACGGCTTGCATGTCGACGCGCAGTGGCCCGACGCGCCATACCCCCTGCCCCTGGCCAGCGCCATCACCGTCTACCGCTTCTTCCAGGAGGCCCTGCTCAATGTGGTCAAGCACGCCGATGTCGACGATGCCTGCGTCTCCCTGACGGTGGCCGAGGACGGCGTCATCGCCACCGTGCGCGACGAGGGCCCAGGCTTTGATCCCGCGCAGGTCCGGCCGGACCGGGGCCGCCACGTCGGTCTCGGGCTCCTGCGCGAGCGCGCCCGCCTCTCTGGTGGCGCGCTCGACGTCGGAAGTGCTCCAGGGGAAGGCACGACCCTCGTGCTTCGACTGCCGCGGCCCTCCCCGATGGCCCCGCCGCACCTGCAGGAAGAAGCTGCGGCCCTCGCCGCTCCGGTGATGCCTCAGGTCGAGCGCCTCGAAGCGCTCTACGCGACTCGCGGCGCGGGTTCAGCGCGCGCACAGAGCCGCCGGGCCGGGAGCCGATGGCGCCGGGTTGGCGCTGCCTCGAGCACCGACTCGAACCTGGACCTCACCGCGCCGATCAGGCCCATCGTGGGTGCGCCCCA
>JANLPD010000622.1:0-3606 GCA_031367045.1 Frankiales bacterium
GGCTGTAGTTCTCCACATGGTGTGGATACCGAGCCCACAGCCTGTGGACAAGTCGAGCCGGGAAGGGACCATCATGCGCTGTCCTTATTGCCGGTTCGCCGACACCCGGGTCGTCGACTCCCGCGATGCCAACGACGGCGACGCCATGCGCCGCCGGCGCTCCTGCCCACAGTGCAGCCGCCGGTTCACCACGGTCGAGGAGACCAGCCTGGCGGTGCTCAAGCGCTGCGGCGTCACGGAGCCGTTCAGCCGCGCCAAGGTCATCAGCGGGGTGCGCAAGGCCTGCCAGGGCCGCCCAGTCGACGAGGACGCCTTGGCCCTGCTGGCGCAGCGGGTCGAGGAGGCGGTCCGGGCGGGTGGTGCTGCCGAGGTTCCCGCCAACGAGGTCGGGCTGGCGATCCTGGAGCCGCTGCGCGAGCTCGACGAGGTCGCCTACCTGCGGTTCGCCAGCGTCTACCAGGGCTTTGAGTCGCTGACCGACTTCGAAGCCGAGATCACCGCTCTGCGAGCCGGTCGCAGCGCCGCCAGACGGGACCTGCCGGACACCGGCGAGAACCAACGAGCCGACCCCGGGCCCCCGGGTCGGCTGGTGCCGGTCAGCTAGCCCAGCCCCGCCCGCCGCCCTCCGACCCCGGGCGGAAAGGTCCGAGTACGTGGTTGAGCCGCGCCGCCTCCGGCGTACAGAAGCAGTGAAAAGAACCGCAATGCCGCGGGCGCCGCGGTTGTTGAACGACACGAGGGAAAAGGACAGAGCATGACCGAGACGGTGAGCGGCGCGGCCGGGCAGCAGCAGCGCAAGCAGAGGCTGCGCGTCGAGCGAGTCTGGACGACCGCTGGCAGCCACCCCTACGACGAGGTGACGTGGGGTCGTCGCGACGTCGTGATGACCAACTGGCGCGACGGCTCGATCAACTTCGAGCAGCGCGGCGTGGAGTTCCCCGACTTCTGGTCGATCAACGCTGGCAACATCGTCACGACGAAGTACTTCCGCGGGGCGGTCGGCGCCGAGAACCGTGAGTGGTCGCTCAAGCAGCTCATCACCCGCGTCGTCGAGAAGTACGTCGCTGCCGGCCGCGAGTTCGGCTACTTCGCCTCCGACGAGGACGCGACGGTCTTTGAGCACGAGCTGACCTGGATGTTGTTGCACCAGGTGTTCTCGTTCAACTCCCCGGTCTGGTTCAACGTCGGGACCACTGCCCCCCAGCAAGTCTCGGCGTGCTTCATCCTCGCCGTCGACGACACCATGGACAGCATCTTGAACTGGTACCGGGAAGAGGGGCTGATCTTCAAGGGCGGCTCCGGTGCCGGCCTGAACCTGTCCCGCATCCGCTCCCAGAAGGAGCTGCTGTCCTCCGGCGGCACCGCTTCGGGCCCGGTCTCGTTCATGCGCGGCGCCGACGCCTCCGCCGGCACCATCAAGTCCGGTGGCGCGACCCGCCGCGCGGCCAAGATGGTCGTGCTGGACGTCGATCACCCCGACATCGAGGAGTTCATCGACACCAAGGCGCGTGAGGAGGACAAGATTCGCGCCCTGCGCGACGCCGGCTTCGACATGGACCTGGGCGGCAAGGACATCGTCAGCGTGCAGTACCAGAACGCCAACAATTCGGTCCGCGTCAGCGACGAGTTCATGCGCGCCGTCGAGAACGGCGCTGACTTCGGGCTGCGCGGCCGGATGGACGGTCAGGTCCTGGAGACCGTCGACGCCAAGACGCTGTGGCGCAAGCTCGCCACCGCCGCCTGGGAGTGCGCCGACCCCGGCGTCCAGTACGACGACACCATCAACGACTGGCACACCAACCCCGAGACCGGCCGCATCACCGCGTCTAACCCGTGTTCTGAGTACCTGTCGCTCGACAACTCCTCGTGCAACCTCGCGTCGCTCAACCTGATGAAGTTCTTGCGCGAGGACGGCACGTTCGAGGCCAAGAAGTTTGCCAAATCGGTTGAGATCATCATCACCGCGATGGACATCTCGATCTGCTTCGCGGACTTCCCGACGGTCCCGATCGCCGAGACCACACGGGCCTACCGCCAGTTGGGCATCGGTTACGCCAACCTCGGCGCCCTGCTCATGGCCACCGGGCACGCCTACGACAGCGACGGCGGGCGTTCGCTCGCCGGCGCGATCACCTCCCTCATGACCGGTACGGCGTACAAGCGGTCCGCCGAGCTCGCCGCGATCGTCGGGCCGTACGACGGCTACGCCCGCAACGCTGAGCCGCACAAGCGGGTGATGCGCAAGCACGCTGCCGCCAACGACAGCCTGCGCACGGTCGGCGCAGACGATGCACGGATCCTGCACGAGGCGATGAAGGCCTGGAAGGAGTGTCTGTCGCTGGGCGAGGAGAACGGCTACCGCAACGCCCAGGCCTCGGTTATCGCGCCGACCGGCACCATCGGCCTGATGATGGACTGCGACACCACAGGCCTGGAGCCCGACCTCGCGCTCGTGAAGTTCAAGAAGCTGGTCGGCGGCGCGTCGATGCAGATCGTCAACGGCACCGTCCCGCGCGCACTGCGGGCCCTGGGCTACCAGGAGGAGTCGGTCGAGGCGATCGTCGAGCACATCGCCGAGAAGGGTCACGTCGTCGACGCCCCCGGCCTGAAGGCGGAGCACTACAGCGTCTTTGACTGTGCGATGGGGGAGCGCTCGATCTCCCCGATGGGGCACGTCAAGTTGATGGCCTCGATCCAGCCGTTCGTCTCGGGTGCGCTGTCCAAGACGGTGAACCTGCCGGCCGAGGCAACCGTCGCCGACGTCGAGGAGGTCTACTTCGAGGGCTGGAGGCTTGGCCTCAAAGCTCTTGCCATCTATCGCAACAACTCCAAGGTCGGCCAGCCGCTGCAGGACAAGAAGGGCTCGGAAACCTCAGCCGAGGTGCAAGCTGCTGTGGTGGCTGTCCCGACCCGCAAGCGGCTGCCGAAGAAGCGCTCGTCGCAGACGGTGTCGTTCTCCGTTGCCGGCGCCGAGGGCTACATGACCGCGGGGCAGTATGACGACGGCACGCTCGGCGAGGTCTTCATCAAGATGAGCAAGCAGGGCTCGACGCTGGCCGGGGTGATGGACGCGTTCTCGGTGTCGATCTCGATCGGCTTGCAGTACGGCGTGCCGCTGGAGGCCTTCGTCTCCAAGTTCACCAACATGCGGTTCGACCCGGCCGGCATGACCGACGACGCGGACATCCGGATCGCCCAGTCCTTCATGGATTACCTGTTCCGCCGGCTGGCGTTGGACTACTTGCCTTACGACAAGCGCACCGAGCTCGGCATCTTCACCGCTGAGGAGCGGGCTGCCTCGGTGGCCGGCTACGGGGCGGCGGGTCCGGTCGAGGACATCGACGTCGAAGGGCTGGCGCAGTCGGTACCGGTTGCCACGCCGGCTCCCGCTCACGTCGGCTCGTCGATGGAGCTGCTGCAGGCTCAGCAGGGTGCAGTGGCTGACGCGCCGCTGTGCATGACGTGCGGCGTCAAGATGCGGCCGGCGGGGAGCTGTGATGTGTGCTAGAGCTGAGGGAGCACCAGCGGCTGCAGCTGATGTTAGGCTGTCGGACGGCACCGGAAACGACACGGACGGACCCACGCGGGGACGTGCGATAACACCGC
>JANLPD010000653.1:0-4154 GCA_031367045.1 Frankiales bacterium
AGAAGTTGATCGCGGGCCCGGGCGTCTACATCTGCGACGAGTGCATCGACCTGTGCAACGAGATCATCGAGGAGGAGCTGTCCGAGAGCTCGGAGCTGAAGTGGGACGAGCTCCCGAAGCCACGCGAGATCTTCGACTTCCTCGACGGCTACGTTATCGGTCAGGACACAGCGAAGCGCTCGCTGGCCGTCGCGGTCTACAACCACTACAAGCGGGTCCAGTCCGTCAACAACGACAAGGACCCGGTCGAGCTGCAGAAGAGCAACATCTTGCTGCTCGGCCCGACCGGGTGTGGCAAGACGCTGCTGGCGCAGACCCTCGCCAAGATGCTCAACGTCCCGTTCGCCATCGCCGACGCGACGGCGCTGACCGAGGCCGGCTATGTCGGTGAGGACGTCGAGAACATCCTGCTCAAGCTGATCCAGGCCGCTGACTACGACGTCAAGAAGGCCGAGACGGGGATCATCTACATCGACGAGGTCGACAAGATCGCCCGCAAGTCGGAGAACCCGTCGATCACCAGGGACGTGTCCGGCGAGGGTGTGCAGCAGGCGCTGCTGAAGATCCTTGAGGGCACCACCGCGTCGGTGCCGCCGCAGGGCGGCCGCAAGCACCCGCACCAGGAGTTCATCCAGATCGACACCACCAACGTGCTGTTCATCGTCGGTGGCGCTTTCGCCGGCCTGGACAAGGTCATCGAGCAGCGGATCGGCAAGAAGGCCATCGGCTTCGGCGCGGTCCTGCACTCCAAGCACGAGGTGGACAAGGGCGACGTGTTCGGCAAGGTCATGCCGGAGGACCTGCTGAAGTACGGGATGATCCCCGAGTTCATCGGTCGGCTGCCGGTCCTCACCAGCGTCCACAACCTCGACCGTGAGGCGCTCATCCGGATCCTCACCGAGCCCAAGAACGCGCTCGTGCGGCAGTACCACCGGCTGTTCGAGCTCGACCAGGTGGAGCTGGAGTTCACCGACGACGCGCTCGAGGCGATCGCCGACCAGGCCATCCTGCGCGGCACCGGCGCCCGTGGCCTGCGGGCGATCATGGAGGAGGTCCTGCTGTCGGTGATGTATGAGATCCCATCCCGGGGCGACGTGGCCAAGTGCGTCGTCACCCGCGAGGTCGTCCTGGAGCACGTCAACCCGACGCTCGTGCCGCGCGACGCGGCCGCCCCCGCCCGCCGCGAGCGCCGCGAGAAGTCCGCCTAGCCCACCGCCGGGCCCGGCCCGCGAGCCAAGCCCGCGAGCCAGTTGCGGAAGTGGCGATCATGCCAGCCTGGGCCGCCTCGTTGATCGCCACTTCCGGAGAGACGCACGCCGCACGCCGCAGGCTGGGGCTCGCTGCAGCGGAACCCGTTCGGTGAGGGGCCGGGCGCTCCCTAGACTCAGGCGGGTGAGTGTCTCCCGCATGCCCGACCGCCCCAGCCTTGATGGCCTCGAACGCAAGTGGGACGGTGTCTGGGCCGAGCAGCAGACCTACGCCTTCGACCGCTCGGCGGAGCGCGCCGACGTCTATGCCATCGACACCCCGCCGCCCACGGTCAGCGGCTCGCTGCACATGGGCTCGGTGTTCGGCTACGCCCAGACCGACAGCATCGCCCGCTTCCAGCGCATGCGCGGCAAGGTGCTCTTCTACCCGATGGGCTGGGACGACAACGGGTTGCCGACCGAGCGCCGGGTGCAGAACTACTTCGGCGTCCGATGCGACCCGTCGCTGCCGTACGAGCCGTCGTACGAGCCGCCCGCCGAGGCGCCCAAGGACCCGGTGAGCATCAGCCGCCGCAACTTCGTCGAGCTCTGCCTACGCCTGACCGCCGAGGATGAGAAGGCCTTCGAGGCGCTCTGGCGCACCCTCGGCCTCAGCGTGGACTGGGCCCAGACCTACACCACGATCGGCCCCGTCAGCCAGCGGGCGAGCCAGCGCGCGTTCCTGCGCAACCTGGCCCGCGGCGAGGCCTACGCCCAGGAGGCGCCGACGCTCTGGGACGTCGACTTCCGGACCGCGGTGGCGCAGGCCGAGCTCGAGGACAGGGAGATGCCCGGTGCCTACCACCGCATCGGCTTCGCACGACCTGGCGGCGAGAAGGTCTTCATCGAGACCACCCGCCCCGAGCTGCTGCCCGCCTGCGTAGCCCTCGTCGCCCACCCCGACGACGAGCGCTACCAGCCGCTTTTCGGGACGACGGTGACGACACCGCTGTTCGGGGTCCGGGTGCCTGTGCGCGCTCACGAGCTGGCCGATCCCCAGAAGGGGTCCGGCATCGCGATGATCTGCACGTTCGGCGACACGACCGACGTGGTGTGGTGGCGCGAGCTCGACCTCCCGGTGCGCAGCATCATCGGCAGGGACGGCCGGCTCCTCCCGACCGCCCCGGAGGGGGTCGCTCTGGCGCCGTACGCAGAGCTCGCGGGCAAGACGGCGAAGCAGGCGCAAAAGCGGATCGCCGAGATGCTGGCCGAGAGCGGCGACCTGGTGGGTGCGCCAAAGGCGATCACGCACCCGGTGAAGTTCTTCGAGAAGGGCGACCGGCCGCTCGAGGTCGTCACCAGCCGGCAGTGGTACATCCGCAACGGTGGCCGCGACTCCGGCCCGCGCGAGGAGCTGCTGACGCGCGGCAAGGAGCTCGCCTGGCATCCGCCGCACATGCAGGCCCGCTACGAGAACTGGGTGACCGGCCTGAACGGAGACTGGCTGATCAGCCGCCAACGCTTCTTCGGCGTCCCGATCCCGCTCTGGTACCGCCTCGACGGCGCCGGCGAGCCGCTGTACGACGCGCCGATCGTGCCTGCTGAGTCCGCGCTGCCGGTCGACCCGTCCAGCGACGTGCCCGAGGGCTTCACCGAAGACCAGCGCGCCATGTCTGGGGGGTTCGCCGGGGACGCCGACGTCATGGACACCTGGGCGACCTCGTCGCTCACCCCGCAGATCGCGGGGCGGTGGGAGGACGACCCTGACCTGTTCGACCGAGTCTTCCCGATGGACCTGCGACCACAGGGGCCGGAGATCATCCGCACCTGGTTGTTCTCGACCGTGGTGCGCTCGCATCTCGAGCACGGTGTCCTGCCGTGGCGTGACACGACCATCAACGGCTGGGTTCTCGACCCTGACCGCAAGAAGATGAGCAAGAGCATCAACAACGTCGTGACCCCGCAGCCGCTGCTCGAGGAGTACGGCTCGGACGCCATTCGCTACTGGGCCTGCAGCGGGCGGCCGGGAACGGACACCGCCGTCGACTTCGGTCAGATGAAGGTCGGCCGGCGCCTGGCGATGAAGCTGCTCAACGCCTCCAAGTTCGTCCTTGGCTTCCCGGCGGCCGCTGAGGGCGAGATCACCGAGGCCGTCGACCTGGCCATGCTGGAGTCGCTCGCCGAGGTGGTCGCCTCCGTGACCGATGCCTTCGACGGCTACGACTACGCGCGCGCGCTGGAGCGGGCGGAGTCGTTCTTCTGGACCTTCTGCGACGTCTACATCGAGCTGGTGAAGGGCCGCGCGTACGGCGCGGGCCCGGCGGCCGACTCGGCCAACCGGGCCCTGCGCGCGGCGCTGGACGTGCAGCTGCGCCTGTTCGCGCCCTTCCTCGCCTTCTCGGCCGAGGAGGTCTGGTCGTGGTGGCGCGAGGGTTCGGTGCACCGGGCGGTGTGGCCGGTCTCGGCACCGACGGGCGGTGACCCCGCCGTGCTGACGGTCGCGGGCGAGGTGCTGGCCCAGGTCCGCAAGGCCAAGAGCACCGCCAAGACGTCGATGCGCACCGGTGTGGCGAAGCTCGTGATCCGCGACTCGGCGCAGCGGCTCGCACTGGTGTCGCTGGCGCACGCTGACCTCGTCAACGCGGGCGTGGTGACCGACCTCGTGCTTGAGCAGGGTGACGCTGCCGTCGAGGTCACGCTCGCCGAGGCGCAGTGAGCCTCGAGCGCGTGCTGTCCGCCCTCGCGGGGCGCTACCCGAGCGAGGACCGGATGGCGCCCGACCTCGACCGGATCCGGCTGTTGGTCGACCTGCTCGGGCACCCGGAGAAGTGCTACCCGTCGATCCATCTGACGGGGACCAACGGCAAGACCAGCACCGCCCGCATGGTCGACGCCGTGCTGCGCGGGTTCGGCCTACGCCCCGGCCGCTACACCAGCCCGCACCTGCACTCGGTCACCGAGCGGATC
>JANLPD010000024.1:0-1894 GCA_031367045.1 Frankiales bacterium
CACCTGCACCCGCGGCTCAGCGTCGGCAGCACGGGCGAAGGCGGCCTCCACGACGGGCCGCCGGCCGGTGAGGGTCCGAAACCGGTCGTCGCCGTCCCGCGGCTGCCGATCGGTGATGGCCGGGGGCAGGCTCTGGAGAAGGTCGAGCCAGACGCACCCGCTGTCGAGCAGCCGCTGGGTGATGTCGGGCAGCTCGGTGCCGACGATCTGCTGGAACCGTGGAAACAGGTTGTGCGGCTGCCGGAATTGCGGCACCCCCTTGCGCACCCAGTCGCTCCACGCGCTGGCGGTAGAGGCAGGGGGCGCCTCCTCGTCGGACTCCAGCAGGCGGACGTCGTGACCATCGCGGCCGAGCATCAGGGCGGTCGCCAAGCCGATGGCACCACCGCCGCACACCACTATCGAACTCACCGCGTCGCCCCCTGATCGAGGATGTCACTCCGGCTGCGCGACGCTAGTCCTTGCCGAAGAACAGCTCAAGGGCGATGCCGTCGGGGTCCCGGAACTCCAGCAGCTGCGCGGCACCGATGTCCTTGATGCCTTCATGGGCGACGCCGCGGCTGTCGAGCACCCGGACCGCCTCCTGCAGTTCGGCCTCGTCGCTGACAGCGAAACTGAGGTGGTCCAGCCCGACCCGGTCCTCGTCGAAGCGGTCGCCAGCCGGGGCGACCGGCCGCAGGCCGAGCAGTCCCCCGGGCACGGCGTAGATCACGCCACCGAACAGGAACCCGAGCTGCTCCTGGGTGGCGTGATCAGCGCCCGCAGGAACCTCGAAGGCGACCGGGAAGCCGAAGACGTCGTCGTAGAAGGCACGCGAGCGGGCGAGGTCAGTCACCGTCAGGCGGATGTGGCCGTAGCCGGTGATCGCGATGGGCATGGTCAGGGCTCCTCGAAGGACACAGCTGGACCTTCAGTCGAGCACAGGCCGCGGCCGCCAGGTCAGTGGGTGAGTGCAGCGGCCAGGTCGGTCAACGACGCGACCGTCCGGTCCGGCGCGGTGAAGTAGTCCGGATACTGCCCGCCCTTGCGGTTGACCCAGGCGGTAGCCAGGCCGGCCCGGGCGGCGCCGTCGATGTCCCACGGGTGCACAGCCACGAGCAACAGCTCGCTCAGGTCGGTCCCGCAGACCCGCGCGGCGTACTCGTACGCGCCCCGGGCGGGCTTCCAGGTCCCCGCGTCCTCAACGGACAGCAACGCCTCGAACTCGTCCCGGATGCCGCCCGCGGCAAGCAGGGTCTCAGCGATCTGCGCGGCGCCGTTGGACAACGTGACCAGCCGCAGGCCGGCCCGGCGAAGCGCGCGGACACCGTCCACTGCATCGGGGTGTAGCGGGAGGCTTACGAGCCCGGCCATGACGTGTTCCACCGCCGCGTCCAGCTCGCTGTCCGGTGCGGTGCCCTCGAGCAGCAGCCGCAACGCGCCCGCTCCGATGCGGGAGAAGGGCGCTGTACCGCCGGCAGCCGTCAACGCGAACCCGTCACGCAGGACGGCGGTGAACCACAGCCCGGCCAGCTGCTCCGGGGCGCCGACATCGGCGAATCGGGACGCCATCGGACCCATGTCAGACAGGGTCTCGTTGACGTCGAAGACCACGACTGTCGGCTGCGCCCCGGAACTCAAAGACAAGGCCGTGCCGCTCTGAGCGCGGACGCCGGCTCCGAGCCGACGGCAAGCTTTTGGTCCATCGCCGGGTGGCTGTGCCGGGCGACGTGCGTGGCGGCATGCGCCTTGGCGTGGGCGATTGGTCTCCCGGCAGTGAACGGCATGGCTTCAGTGTCGAGAGGTTTGCCAAAACCAACAAGTCACTCAGCGTGAGGCTGGGCGCCGCGAGGCAGTTCGGACGTCAGAACGCCGGGGCCAGAAGATGCTTGCCAAAGTTACTGATGGGTAGCAT
>JANLPD010000037.1:0-4456 GCA_031367045.1 Frankiales bacterium
GAGCGTCTGCGGCCCGAGCCTGCATGGGCAGACCGGTCCGGGCTGATCGACTTATCCGGAGAGTCCGTGGTTGCACCCCCCCTCGTCTACCAGCAGGTGGTCGACCGCATCCATCGGTATTGCTGGGGATTCGACGAGCGCCGAAAAGATGTCTTGGGTGATTGCTTCACCGACGATGCCATCTGGACAGCGAACGTGATGGGAGAGACCGTTGTAGGTCCCTTCGAAGGGCGTGAGGCGGTCCTGGTTTGGCTGACCCGCTATTGGGATGAGCAACGGGACCAGCGCAGACATGTCATCACCAACATCGTTGTGAGCCGGGTGGCAGATGATGAGGCCACGGTGCTGGCCTATGTCCTGTTGCTGGGTTCCAGTGAAGCCGCTAGCCGGTTGGAGACCGTCGGGCTCTACCAGCTCGGCTGCCGGCGGGAGAACGACCGTTGGCGGATCGCCAGGCTGACCGCCGGCTTCGACTCGCCCTTCTGGAAGCACGAGGTCACGGATATGTCCCCGTCCAGACGGCGCCTGTTCGGCATCCTCGAGGACTGACGACGGCGATCGGCGCGATCGGAGGACGGGTGTATCTCACCTACCGGACAAGCTTGTCGCTCTCAACCGCGAGATGCGCAAAAAACCTTGTTTGGTAGGCAACCAAACAATCGATTGGATGATAGGTTGCTGGCTATGGCATCAGTGAGGCCGCGAGTTGCGGTCATCAGCACAGCCCAGACCGAGTTGCGACCGGCCTGGGACGGTCTCCAACACGTCGACCTAATCGGGACCGCAGTCACGCGCGCTCTAAAGGGTTCCGGACTGACCATGCGAGACGTCGACTTCGTTATCGACTGCGGCAGTGACGTCCTCGACGGCCGCAGCATCTCCAACTGCGGATTTCTTGGAGCCATGGGTGGGCACCACAAGGAAGAGTCGCGGGTGGAGGACGACGGACTGTGGGGAGCGTTGTACGCCACCACCAAGTTGCGCTCTGGCCCAGCATCGGTCGGGCTTGTCATCGCCTACTCAAAGGCGTCCGAGTCTGATGTCGCCAGCTTCTACTCCACTCTGTGCGACCCGTTCTACCAACGCCCCGTCGGCCTGACTCACCTCGTCGCCTCAGGTCTGGCGGCGCGCGAGTACCTCGCCAAGACGGGCGCCACCGAGCACGACCTTGCCTACGCCGCAGCAGCCGACTGGGCCCGAGCCCTCGATAACCCTTGGGTTCACCTGGATGAGGTCCCCGACGTCGACGCCATCGCCTCGGCTCCGTTCGTGGCATCGCCGCTGCGTCGCCACCAGGTCTCTCGTCAGGTCGACGGAGCGGTCGCGGTGCTGTTCGCAACGGAGGACGTCGCCCGCCGGGTGACCAGCACTCCAGTTTGGGTCACCGGGATGGGTGCATCAATGGACTCACAGATGCTCTGCGAGCGAAGGCCAGGAGAGTTCGAGGCGTGCGCAGCCGCGGCCGCACAGGCCTACCGGTCGGCTGGTGTCACAGACCCCTCGACCTTCGGCATAGCAGAGGTCTCTGCTGTCTCGATCGCTGAGGAACTAATGGTCATCGAAGCACTGGGCCTGGCGGCGCCTGGACAGGCGAGCACGGTCTACGGCGCGGACTCACCGGTGGCGGTGAACCTGTCTGGGGGCGCCTTGCCTGCAGACCCGATCATGGCGACCGGGCTGGTACGTCTGAGTGAAGCCGCCCGCGCGCTCAGAGCCGGTTCCGGGACGTCGGGCCAGGCAGTCGTCCACGGCAGTTCTGGCATCGGAATGCAGAACCACTGCGTCGTCACCTTGGAGGTCTAGACGTGGGAAGCGTGGCAATTGTCGGGGCAGGACAAACTCATCACGCGCGCCGGCGTACTGATGTCAGCCAGGTTGGGCTGGCCCGCGAGGCCGTGGTTCGCGCCCTGGCTGACGCAGAGCTCACCATGGACGACATCGACAGCGTCGTCGTTGCCACCGGGCCAGTCCTGTTCGCTGCTGTCAACCAACCGGAGAAGTGGTTGGTGGACTCGATCGGGGCTCGTCTCAAGCCCGTCGTCCGGATCACCAGTGGCGGCGGCACCGGACTGGCCGGCGCGCTTGCCGGCATGAACCAGATCACCGGCGGCTTTGCCGAGCGCGTCCTGGTCGTGGCTTACGACAAGCTGTCTGAAGGCGCACTGCAGTACTCGATCTCGACGCTGTACGACCCCTTCTGGGGCAGAGAGTTCGCCGTCGGCATCATGGGTTTCGCCGCGGCTTACTGGCGGGCCCGCATGGAGCTGCTCGGGCACTCCGAGGAGGCCGCGGCCATGGTCTCGGTCAAGAATCACCGCAATGCCCAGCTGAACCCCTACGCACACGTCAAGAAGGTGGTTACGGTCGACGACGTCTTGGCGTCGCGACCGTTGTGCTGGCCGATCAAGCTCCTTGATGTCCCACCCATCTCAGATGGGGCGTGCGCGGTCGTTCTGGCGAGCGAGGACGCCGCGAAGAAGTCAGCAGCACCTGCCTGGATCCGTGGGATGTCGTACTACAGCGAAGGTGAGAACGCAGCGCACCGCTCGATGGTGCAGTCGGAGCCACTGAGGATCGCGGCCGAACGGGTGTACCGCCAAGCGGGGATCACCAACCCACGCCGGCAGTGCGACGTGGTCGAGGTCCAGGAGCCGTACACCTGCTTTGAGCTCAGCTACTACGAGGGCCTAGGTCTGTGTCCTCCCGGCGGAGCTGCGGCACTGATCGCCTCAGGTGCCACCGAAATGGGAGGCGACATTCCCGTTAACCCCTCCGGTGGCTGCATGGGCGCGAATCCCATCGGGGCTACCGCATTGATCCGGCTGGCGGAGATCGCCCAGCAGGTGCGTGGCCGCGCCGGCGCGCACCAGATCGACGGTGCCAGCGTGGGGCTCATGCAGGCGGGGGGCGGCTGGGCGAATCTTCGTGGAGTCGCTGTTGTCAGCTCTTCGAAGACCTGAGAGGAACTTGCCATGTCCAGCCAACTCTTTACGTTGCCCGGCGTCCCCCAGACGCTCGAGACAACGCTGCACATGCCCTACACGCTCACGACCGGGCAGGCCGCGGGCTCGTTTCTGGCTGGGCTCGCAACCCATCGCATCCTTGGTTCTCGGTGCTCAGCGTGCAGTCGCGTGGTGGTTCCTGCCCAAGACGTCTGCGTCCGCTGCGGTGAGCTGACGCCGGATCTGGTGGAGACCCCGCTGGCTGGCGAGGTGTCGACCTGGACAAGGACCGAAGCCGGAGTGGCAATCAAGGTGCGACTTGACGGCACCGACGTCGACCTTCTCCACCGTTACCTTGGCGACGAGGCCGAGTTGAGTCCTGCTGTCCGCGTGACCGCGAGCTGGGCGGATGCGCCGACCGGCTCCATCAACGACCTCGCCGGTTTCGTCCTGGAAGGCGAGCAGACCGAAGATCCTGGTGTGCGGCCGCTCGGCGAGCAGGTTGAGGCCATCACCGATCTTCCTTACGAGCTCGATCTCCACTATCGGCATGCTTACGGGCCCTACTACGGTCGGATGTTCGACGAGCTGGCCTCCCACCGCAGGCTGATGGGGTCGCGCTGCTCGTCGTGCCACAGCGTCTTGATGCCTGCCCGGGCGCTGTGCGACGTCTGCTACGTCAGCACTGATGTCTTTGTCGACGTCGCGGATACTGGCGTGCTGCAAGCCTTCTCGGTCATCCACATGTCCTTCGTAGGCCAGACTCGTGAACCGCCTTACGTCTACGCCGAGATCATCCTCGATGGCACAGCGACACGTCTGATTCATAACGTCGCGGGTTTCGACATCTCACGTGCCGCCGAGCTGCTGCACGTCGGCATGCGGGTGCGCGCCGTCTGGCGCGAAGCCACGGAGGCAAAGGGGACCCTGAACGACATCGACTACTTCGAGCCGATGGACGAGGAAGCATGACCGTAGTCGAGGAGTCGCCCTCGACGGTCTTGGTCTCCGTCAGCGACGCAGTCGGAACCATCACGATCAACAGGCCTCGGGCTCGCAACGCCTTGAACATGGAGGTGAAGCGCGACCTGGCAGCAGCAATCGCGCTGGTGCGTGACCGGCCGGACGTGAGGTCGGTGATCCTGACCGGTGCAGAGGGGACGTTCTGTTCCGGTGGCGACATCGCCGAGATGGAGCTCAACGACACGCCAGTGACGAGCCGTTCGCGCCTTGCCCGATTGTTGGACGAGGTGATCATCTCGCTGGCTGAGATCGAGAAGCCGACGGTGGCTGCGATTGAAGGGCATGCACACGGTGCTGGCCTCAGCCTCGCTCTCGCCTGTGACCTCATCGTCGTCGCCGAGGACGCGCTGCTCTCCTGCGCTTTCGGGGCGATAGGTCTGGTCCCTGATTGTGGTGCGCTCTACTTCCTGCCTCGACGCCTTCCGATGGGAGTCGCCAAAGAGCTGGTCTTCACGGGGCGACGCTTCTCCGGCGTCGAGGCCGGAGAGCTC
>JANLPD010000098.1:0-5294 GCA_031367045.1 Frankiales bacterium
GGGTCTGGCCGGGCTCACGGTTGGCGTCGATGGCCGCGGCTGTGATCGAGTCGGTTGCGTTGCCCGGTGACGTCGTGGCGCTCGTCCACGTCACGGACGCCTGCCCACTCTTGTCCGAGGTGCCCGAACGGGGCCAGCCGCTGCTGGGTCCCCCATTCTGTGTGAAATCAACGCAGTAGCCGGCCACCGGGGAGCCGTCGACGTTGACAACCGTCACTGCCATGGTGTTGTTCGTACCGATTTGAGAAGAACTGCTCGTCTGCATCGGAGCGGTGACGTCCGCGTAGCCCTGGGTGGTCGGACCGCACGACACGGCAGTCGCGGGCCCGGCGAGGGCGATGAGGGGGACGAGGAAGAGCAGCAGCACGAGGACGCCCTCCAGCAGGCGCAGGGGCAGAGCGGCGCGGGTGGGCACGGTGGGACGGTCGCTCTCCGGGCCAGTCACGTCAAGAGGACGCACGGGACGGGGCGGAAATACAGCATCAGCACGACGACCTGGACGAGGCTGACAGCGACGGGTGACGCGTCTACCGTCCCGCCCATGCGCATCAGGGGAGCATGGCTCGGACTGACCGTCATGGGGCTGGGCCTGCTGGTCGGGTTCGCTGTTCCTGCCGACGCCTCAGGGGCGGGGATCGCGGTCGCCTCGAGCATCGACGGGCGTCGGCTCAAGGACGCGGGGGCCAACAGCCCGATCGCGCTGCACCCGACTGATCGCACCGTCGTGCGGGTAGCGGTCACCAACAGCGGCACCGCCCCCGTCGAGATCCGGGCCGTCCGCCTCGATGCCCGCGTCCTGGGGCTGGCGTTCTTCAGCTATACGACCCGGGTCGACCTGACGGTTGCCCCGGGCGCGATCGGGACTCGGACCTTTGTCCTTGACCTGGGTGACCTCGACGGACAGGCCACCGGGTTGCTGCCCGCCGAGCTGGCCTTGATCTCCCCTGATCGCAGTGTGCTGGCCAGCGAGAGAAGCACGGTCGACGTCAAGGGCAAGATCACCAGCGTCTACGGCGTCTTCGGCCTCGCGGTTGCCGCCATCACCGGTCTGCTCCTGCTCGGCCTGGTTCTGCGGCTCGTCCGACGGACGCTGCCCCGCAGCCGATGGACGCGCGCGCTCCGGTTCGCCGCACCAGGACTGGGTCTGGGACTGACAGCGACGTTCAGCCTCGGCGTCCTGCGCGTGCTGGTGCCGTCGCTGGGAACCTCGATCGCTCTGGTCGTGGGCGGCCTGGTGGTGGGCTTCGCGCTGGGATACCTGACGCCCTCCCCGGCCGATGAGACGGACCGCGACGAGCTGGACGAGCGCGACCTGCTGACCCCGGCGTCTGCCGCGCGACCCGTCCAGGCCGGCCCGACCATGCCGCCCGGCCCGATCCTGCCGCCCGGACCGACCATGCCGCCCGGACCACAGGGGCTTGCCGTGCCCGGGCAGCCCGCGGCAGCGGTCCCGGGTCCGCGCGTCACCGCTCCGGGCCGGGGCGCTCCCGTCCTGCCGGTCGAACGGGTCCGGCCAGCAGCGAAGCCGTTGCCGGCCCGGGTGGACGACCCGCGGCAGACCCGCCAGGGCGGCCCCCCGGCCCCGCCGCCCGACGCCTGATGGCACATCAGCCCTGGGCCAGCACCTCGAGCTCAACGGCGAGCTGTTGGGCGTCGTGCGGGCGGTCCGCCGGGTCGACCGCCAGGCAGCGGGTCAGCAGTGCGGCGTCGCGCGGGTCGAGGCTCGGGTCAAGCTCTGGCCGGGAGCTGAGCACCTTGCGCACGGCGAACAGGGCATCGCCAGCGGGCAGCTCGCCGTAGACGCCTCGCCCGGTCAGGCCGCGGTGCAACGTGATGCCGAGCGACCAGATGTCGGTAGCGCGGCTGCCACGCTGACCAAGCAGGACGGCCGGCTCGAGGTACTCCACCGCGCCGACCGGGCCCAGCCCGGTGACGGTCTTGCCGGGGTTGAGCGACTGCGCGAGCCCGAGGTCGGACAGGCGGGCGCCCCCTGGGTGGAGCAGGACGTTCTGCGGCTTGATGCTGCGATGCACGACGCCGGACTCGTGCAGCGCATGCGCGGCCCGGGCCACCTGCGCCACGGCGACGAGCACCTGCGGACGGCTCAGCGGCTCCGCCGGCTCGGCGAGCGAACCCAAGGGGAAGTACTCCATCGAGTAGAAGAAGCTCCCCTCCTGCTGTCCCGCGTCGTAGAGGGTGACAAGGAACGGCGACTGCGCAGACGCGAACGCGCGCAGCTCGCGGGTCGTCCGCCGGAACGTGTCCTCGTCAGTCTCGCCGGTGAGCACCTTCACAGCGACGTGCTCGGCGGCCAGACCCAACCTGGCGGGGGGAGCCGCGAGGTAGAAGTTGCCGTGGCTGCCCTCACCGAGCGCCCGGATGAACCGGTAGTCCGCGATGCCTTGCAAGGTCCCTGTCATTGCTGCCCCGCTCGCCGTGTTGCCAGCCTCGTGTGCCGGAACAATATGCCCCGCTCCGGGGTGCGAGATCCACGCGACCGCTGTCCTCGTCGCTCCTGCGGGTCTAGGGTCGCGACGCAGCCGCACGAAGATGGGGGGGTGGATCAGCCAGGTGTCTCACTACTCGCCCGACGAAATCGCCGCGATCTGCTTCATCGACATCGCGGTCATCGTTATCGTCGCGCGACTCATGGGCATGCTGTTCCAGCGGCTGCGGCAGCCTGCGGTCGTGGGCGAGATCCTCGCTGGAATCGCGTTGGGGCCGTCCCTGCTCGGGGCGCTGCCGGGCGACCCGAGCAGTTTCATCTTCCCGACGGACGTACGGCCGTTCCTGCGGGTCCTGGCCCAGCTCGGTCTGATCATCTTCATGTTCATCGTCGGTCTAGAGCTCGACGTGACGCTGATCCGCGGCAAGGAGCGGGCCGCCGCGACGATCTCGCTGGCCTCGGTCGTGCTGCCCTTCGCTATGGGTGTCGGGCTTGCGGTCTGGCTGCACCAGACCCACGGCGTGGTCGCCGGCAAGAAGGTCGACCTGTTGCCGTTCGCGCTGTTCATCGGCGCGTCCATGTCGGTGACGGCCTTCCCGGTCCTGGCGCGCATCCTCACCGAGCGAGGGATGTACCGCACCCAGATCGGGGCCCTCACCCTCGCCTGTGCCGCCGTGGACGACGTCCTCGCGTGGAGCATCCTGGCCGTTGTCCTGGCCGTCGTCGCCTCGGCGAGCGCCCTGGACCTGCCACGCATCCTGCTGGAGTCGGTGGGTTTCGTCGCGCTGATGTTCCTGGTCGTCAAGCCGCAGCTGCGCCGGCTCGTCGACCGTTTCGAGGCAGCCGGACGGTTGACCCCAAACATCCTGGCCGTCGTCCTCGTCGGCTTCCTCACCTGCGCCTTCATCACGGACCGCATCGGCATCCACTCGATCTTCGGCGCTTTCGTCTTCGGTGTCGTCATGCCGCGGGAGCGCAGCGCCCTGCTCTTCCAGGAGATCCTGGAAAAGCTCGAGCAGGTGAGTGTCCTGCTTCTGCTCCCCGTCTTTTTCATCTCGACCGGCTTCAACGTCAACGTCCGCGGTATCGACGGGAAGGGTTTTGTCGAGCTGCTCGCCGTGCTCGCGGTCGCCTGCTCGGGCAAGTTCGTCGGCGCAGCCGGCGCGGCCCGTGCGCTCGGGATCCGGGCTCGCAAGGCGGCCGCCATCGGGGTGCTGATGAACACCCGAGGCCTTACCGAGCTGGTCATCCTCAACGTCGGGTTGTCCGTCGGCGTCCTGGACAAGCGGTTGTTCACGATCCTGGTGTTGATGGCCATCTTTACGACGGTCATCACCGAGCCGGCGCTTCGGCTCGTCTATCCGGACAAGATGCTGGCGCGTGACGTCGCCGAGGCCGAGCGGGCTGCCCTCGGGGTCATCGACGCCTACCGCGTCATCGGCGTGGTCGGCCCCGAAACGCAGGAGGAGCTTGTCGACACAGGCGCCGCGCTGCTGGGCGGGGAGGACCCGAGCGAGCTGCTGCTGACCCGGTTCGACCCGCCGTCCCGCAAGGTCGAGGTGGGGTCGGGGCTCACCAGCGAGTTGGCTTCCGTCGCTGCCGGTTTCGGTGCGCTCCAGGAGCTGGTACGACGGGCTCGTGCCCTCGGGGCGACCGCGGCCGTCCGGTCGCAGTTCTCCGAACGACCCGCCCGCGACCTGGTCGCCCTCGCCGCCGCTGTCGAGGCCGACGTCGTGCTGCTCTCGGTAGGACCGGGCCTGGCGGACGACGCCGTCACCCAGGCGCTGCTCGATGAGGTCGCTTCCTCCGTTGACTGCGCCGTCATCGTCCGGGTCACGCCTTCCCTTCCCCCGGGCGACTTGCTGCAGCGGCTCGGCGCCCCGGCGGCGCCGACCCAGCTCGTCGTCGAGCCGGGGCCCGGCGACGACGGGTTGGCGGCCCTTGAGCACGGCGTGCGGGTGGCGCGCAGCACCGGCGTACCGCTCACTGTGGTGACGGACGGGGAGCGGCGGACCCGGCGGGTCGAGGAGGCTGCACAGCGGTTGTCATCGGCAGGAGTGCAGGCGCAGTTGTTGCGCGTCGCCCCGGAGGCCGGGCCGGCGGTCCTTCGCGTGCAGGGTCTGGTGGGACGAGCGCCAAGTCAGGTCGCTGCCGGCCACACGTCGTCGAAGGGCCCGGTGCTGCTGGTCCGGGCCTGCGCTGACGACAAGGGCGAGCGGCTCTTCGCCCTGATCGATGAGCTGACGGCAGGCCTGGCCACGCCTCGTCAGTAGCCGGGCTCCTCGCCGCAGCTTGCTGGCTCGCCTCCGGCGGCCTACCGGAGCAGCACGATGGCGACGGGTAGGTCGAGGTCGGCCCACTCCCGGCCTCCCGTCAAGACCTCGGGTGGGCGGCTGCGCACGGTGAGCGCCAAAAACAGCGGTCGCCGAGCGAGAGCGAGCGACCGCCGGGCAGGGAGCACATCGCTCCGGCGAGCTCGGCGTCCTTTTCGAGGAACGGCTCGAACGTGACTCCGGCCGCTCCTACGGGGAGCGCGACCACGGCGAGTTCCGCACACCAAGAGGCGCGTGCTCGCCGCCTACGACGCAATGACCGCCGCCGCCGAAACCGGAGTCCCGTTCACCAGCCCGGTGGACCCGCCGCCCGGCCACGGGCCCACGAGGCGGCCGTGGCCCGGTCACACCGCGACGCATCTCTCAGGCTTGGCATGAGAAGGGTCAAGAGCCTACTTTTTCTTGAAAGGGTCAAAGGAGTGTTCATGGTCGACCAGGACTGGTTCACCCGGAATGCGGCACAGGGCTGGTCGCGCAGTCGGGCCGGAGGAGACGCCGGGGGCGCGGGGATCGCG